>CALCQT010000055.1 GCA_937894825.1 uncultured Anaerolineaceae bacterium | reverse complement strand
CAGGAGTTGATCAGATCCAGCGTGGCCTGCAGAATGCGCTTGAATTGACGGAAAATGGCCTGTGAGAGTCCAATTCCGCCCGGGATAGTTTCATAGATATAAATTGCGGATCGGCCTTCAAAATGCGGATCTTCCGGTGCGGGAAGCACATTCAGGTCGTTCCCGTCACATTCCAGGAAGAGCGTGGCAATCTGGTGAAAAGCGGAAGCAAATCCGGCCAGTCCGCTGCGCATTTTCACCGCCGCCTCAACCCGGTGATGACAATCCGGGCAAAGGGTGGTCAGGTTCTCCTCCCGATTCGCGTCCGCCGGGTTGGAGAAATTCCGGAAAGGAACGATGTGATGGACCTGCAAGGTCTGCACTGTTCCGGAAATGCCGCAGAGCTGGCAGGCATTGTTATCCCGCCGGACAACGCTGCGGCGAATTTCCGGCCAGTCCCTGCCATAATCATTGGGGTCGTTGTGCCAATCGGATTGTTCACGCAATTGATCCCGGAAATGCGTTTTCAACGCGATGATAAACGCTTTGGTATCCAGTACCACTTCCGGCAGATCGAGCGGAAACTGATCCAGAATTTGGTGCGTGGTTTCATCCCGCTTGCGGTAGCCCGTTACCTGATCGGTAACCGTCACCGCAGCCGTCAGGATTTCGGCGTTCTCACCATCGGCCTTTTCCAGCACTTCATCCGGCGTAATGCCGGTTTGCCGGATGGCCTCCGTTGTGTAATGGGGACGGTATCGTTCCGCTGCGGCATAATTGTCGGTCAGGTTCAGTTCCCGGATGCGGTACGGCTCACCATTATGAAAGTAAATGGCGCCTTCATGAACCATCCAGTAACTTGAAGTGCGGTCCACTTCGCCGATGCGGGTTTTCGACCCATCCAGTGCGATGGTGAGGATGTCGATCCGCTCCAGACTGCTGTTTCGCAGTGAGACAGCACGCTGCGGCGAATCAGACTGAAACCAGAAATATTGCCCGCCGCTTTTCCGTGCGGCGCCGGAGGATACCAGGAAATCCAGCAGATCCCGCGTAGCTTCAACGGGCAGACTGCCATAGGCTTCGTTTTCAGAGAAAGGCGCTTCGAATAAAGCGCATTGCAGATGCTGGAAAAGGATCAGCAGGTTGTCCGGATCGATCAGCGCCGGTTCGACCGGCTGCTCCAGAATGAATTCCGGATGTTTCATCAGGTATTGGTCCACCGGATTCTGAGAAGCGACCAGGTAAAAAGCGGCATCCTGTTTGTTGCGGCCCGCCCGTCCCATGCGTTGGAAGGTCGAAGCGACGGAACCGGGATAACCGATCGAAATCACGCTGTCCATGCCGCCGATGTCCATGCCCAATTCGAGCGCATTGGTGGCGACGACGCAGCGGTTGGTGCCCTGTTTCAGCCCCTGTTCAATCGCGCGGCGTTCTTTCGGCAGATAGCCGGAGCGGTAGCCGTTGGCGTCCACACCAAAGTCGCGCAGGCGGCGGACAGCGGTTTCAACCGATTGCCGTGATTGGGTGAAAACCAGCAGTTGATTCCGTTTTTTGAGGATATCCGCGGCCATTTTGGCCGTGGTATGAACAGCGCCGGCACGCAGATGCAGCGCCTCATCAACGATGGAGGGATTAATAAAGCGGACCGCGGTACGCCCGTTTCCGGAGGCGTCTTCCGCAATGGAAACGACGGGCTCCCCGATCAATTTTTCGGCCAGTGTCTTTGCGTTGGAAAGGGTGGCGGAACAAAGAATGTAGCGAGCCGGCGAAAGACCGGATGTGTAGCGGTTCAAAATACGGTTTAAGCGCCGCAGCACATTGGCGATGTGCGAGCCGAAGATGCCGCGGTAGGTGTGCGTTTCGTCCAGTACGATGATTTTCAGGTTTTGCAGGAAGCGGTTCCAATTGGCGTGGTGCGGCAGAATTCCGACATGCAGCATATCCGGATTGGTCAGGATCACCCGTGCCCGGCTGCGGATGGCCGTGCGGCGGTAAGCGGGTGTATCGCCGTCATAAATGGCGATCTCCGCGGCTTTGTCGGGGATGAGCGCGGTCAGGCTGCGGTGCTGATCCTGTGTCAGCGCTTTGGTCGGAAAGAGCAGCAGCGCAGTGGCGGATGGATCCGAGCGCAGATTATCCAGAATCGGGACCTGATAACAGAGGCTTTTTCCGCTGGCAGTCCCGGTGGAGAGGATGACATTCCTGCCATCAGCGATGGCCTGGAGCGCATCGAATTGGTGGCGGTAAAGAAAATGGATACTCTTTTGTTCCAGAATGGCGCGGATATCTTCAGGCAGCCAGGCCGGCAGCGGCACATATACCGCGTCCCTTTGCGGGATAACAGTGGAGAAGGCGATTTCCCCCAACGGCTGGAAATGCCTGGATTTTTCACCGGCTGTTTGTTCGCTCATGATTGAATTCTAATGCGAACGATGGAAAATTGGTGGAACTTATGTTCGGAAATGAGCCGATATTACATACGCGTTAAGGTCAACGGAGGCGAAGTTTTCAGGATACGCTGTCAGAGGGTTTCCGCAGGCGGAATATAGGGCCGCTGAAAGATTGGAAGCCCTCTGAACAGGAAAGAAAGCGGAGGAAAGCAAGCCATGAATCCAGTGTGAGATCAATGGCTTGCTTTTTTTGGTTCTCATAACTAATCCTTCGAAATCAGGCGCATGAACGGCGGAACATCCAGCTGATTATTGTTATTGTTGCGCAGGAATTCCGGCAGTTCACCCTGATTTTTATTCTCCGGTTGCCAGGCGCGTTCTCTTTTCCCGTTTCCCGAGTTCATGGCCTGGCTGGCAGCGGTCCGATTGCGGAGTGGTTCTTCCCCCGCGGAACCGGACGCTGCCGCGACGGTCTGACTGGGCTGCGTTTGCGGCTCGTATCCGGTTGCGACGACGGTAACACGGATCTCGTCCTGCAGCGAAGGATCAATGACGGCCCCAAAGATGAAGTTGACATCCGGGTGCGCGCTTTCCTTGATGAGCGCGGCTGCTTCATTGACTTCGTACATGGTCAGATCATCGCCACCGGTGATGTTGAAGAGGATACCGCGGGCGCCGTCGATCGTGATGTCCAGCAGCCGGTTCGAAATGGCCATTTCGGCTGCGGCCCGGGCACGGTCCTCACCTTTTCCGACCCCAATCGCCATTAATGCGGCGCCGCCTTCGGACATGATGGTGCGTACGTCGGCGAAGTCGAGGTTGATCAGGCCGGGGACGGTGATTAATTCGGAAATACCCTGAATGCCCTGGCGCAGCACGTCGTCCGCCTGGCCGAAAGCCTGTACCATGGTGACTTTTTTGTCGATGATTTGCATCAGGCGGTCGTTTGGGATGACGATGAGCGTATCGGCTGATTCTTTCAGGTTGCGGATCCCTTCTTCCGCGGATTTTCCTCTGCGCGGTCCTTCAAAGGTGAAGGGACGGGTGACGACACCGATGGTCAGCGCTTTCATTTCCCGGCAGATCTGCGCCACGACCGGCGCGGCTCCGGTGCCTGTTCCACCGCCCATACCGGCGGTGATGAACACCATATCGGCTCCGGCCAGCGCCTGGCGGATTTCATCCTTGCTTTCTTCGGCCGCGGCACGACCGATCTCGGGGTTCCCGCCGGCGCCCAGGCCGCGGGTGACTTTGTCCCCGATCCGGACCCGATGTTCGGCGCGGGAAACCAGCAGCGCCTGGGAATCGGTATTGATGGCGATGAATTCAAGCCCCTGCATGCCTTCATCGATCATCCGGTTGATCGCGTTGCATCCAGCTCCGCCGATGCCGATCACTTTGATTCTCGCAGTGCTTTCACCAAAGTTTTGATAATTTTTTTCCATTTGATCCTCTTCTTTCTGAACTGTCCTAAACCATTGCGTTGTTTTAGTCGGAGTACTTTCCCGTTTATTTCCGTTTTCTATGGCAGTAAATACTTCAAAAAATTCTTCAGTTTGTCTGCGAATGCGTTCGCGTCCGGTTTCCCCGGTGTCGGTTCCGTGCTTTCCTGCATCATGAGTGTCCAGTAAATCAGTCCGACCGCGGTGGAAAAAGCCGGGCTGTCCAGCTGATCGATCATTCCGGACAGGTTTTCGGGCTTGGCGATGCGGACTGGCATACCCAGGATTTTAGACGCCAGTTCATCAATCCCTGGCAATAGCGCGGTTCCGCCGGTCAATACTAACCCGGCCGGCAGCAGATTATCATACCCGGACCGCTTGATCTCCTGTAGAACGAGCTGGAAAATTTCCTCACAGCGCATTTGAATGATCTGCGCCAGCTCTTTCCGGCTGAATTTCATGGCCTCGCTGCGGCCGAAGGTTTTACAATAAAAATAGTCTTCTTCACCGATATATTCTGCCAGGGCATGTCCATGTATTTTCTTCACTTCTTCCGCCTGCGTGATCGGCAGATGAAAGGCCTGAGCGATGTCCGATGTAATATGGCTTCCACCGACCGGGATGACGTTGGTGTGCCAGACGTCCGTGTCAATGTACAGCGCCAGATCGGTTGTACCTCCGCCAATGTCACAGAGAACGACGCCCATCTGTTTTTCAATGTCGGTCAGTACGGCTTCGCCATCCGCCAGCGGTTTCAGCACCCATCGGTTGACATCAATTTCAGCTGTCATGATGCACTGGCGCAGGTTTTCGATGGATGAAGTCGCCGCGGTGATGATGTGCGCTTCAAGGTCGAGGCGTGAGCCGTACATTCCAATCGGCGCCCGGATGCCCTCCACGCCGTCGATACTGTATTTGCGTTGAATACAATGAACGATAAAGCGGTTATGCGGCGTGGGAATTGCCTTGACCGCGTCAATAACACGGTTGACGTCGTATTGATCGATGACGCCTCCAACCACACCGATGGTGGCTTTGTTGTTGGTGGAGGCGATATGGGAACCGGCGACGCTGACAACCGCGTTCGAGATTTCCAGCCCGGAGGTCCGCTCAGCTTTACGGATGGATTCCGCAATTGAAGCCGCTGCCAGTGGAATATCAACCACGGTTCCTTTTTTGATTCCCTGAGAAGGTTCGATGCCAACGCCAAGAATCCGGACGCTGGTTTGTCCTTCAATCTGGGCGACCAGTGTGCATATTTTTGTGGTACCTACATCAATTGCGACAAGTATCTTTTTTTCCATAGCCACCTCACTGCGAAAACCGATAGTATGGCGCGTGTGTGTACTCCAGACTCACCATATCGGGCTCAATCTCTTCTTCGATAAAATATTTTTTCAGGCTTTCCGCCATCGCCAGTTTTTCATCCAATGCGTTATCATTGGATCCCAGCCACAGCCGGTATCCCGCGTCCGTATCCCAGCCGAATCCATTTTCGTAGGTATAAAAAAGTGTCTTTCCTTCCGGTAGAACGCCTCCGAAATTCAGGATGCTGCGGACGACTTTGCTGCTGAATTTCGAGGGGACTTTGCGGTCGGAGCGGTTCTTTGCGCCGGGGAAACTGTCTCCCAGGACATAAATTTTGTCTCCCTCCGCCAGGTTTTCGTTCATGACTCGACCGTCCTGGTCGATCCAGAATTTGCTGCCGCCGAAATCCCATTCGACCAGCGCTTTCCGTTGCTGGATCAGAATGTTGACCTCGGAAGGGAACGCCACTGTGACGGCGATGTCACGAATCTCCGGATACCGTTTCAGCAGTGTGGACCGGATCAATTCGGGGTCAACCTGATAAATCGGCAGATTCCGCAGCCCGGTGTAGTAGGTAATTTCCTCAACGCTCATTCGGGTTGAGCCGCTGACGACAGGCGCCTGCACCCGAAACCCGGGCAGAAAAGTGAAAGCGGACGCGGCCACCGCAAGCAGCAGGCTCAGGATCCCCGATACCAATCTTGCGTTCACTGCGTTCACTGCGTTCATAGAGTTGCGCTTCGCTTTCCGCATGCCGAACAGGTTTTCACTGTCGGAAAATGAAGCGCTGTCCCGGCGGATCTGCAGCCGGGCTGGCTCAGCCTGTGGAGGCTGATTTCTTCTCGAAACTCTTCTTTTTCCGTCCTGATTCTGCATCATTTCGTATTCCTGATCTGTGTTTCCGGCTGTTCAGCTCAGAATCTCAATTTCCGGAACCAGGTCGATTCCGAAACGGGTCTTGACTTCGTTTTGTGCCAGATGAACCAGCGCCAGATAATCGGCGCTGGCGACACCGGGTTCGGTGATAATAGTGTTGCCGTGGTTCTCGCTGATAAACGCATGCCCGATCCGTTTTCCGCGCAGTCCGCAATCTGTAATCAGTTTTCCGGCATATTCATTGGGCGGGTTGCGGAAGACGGAGCCAAGGCTGCCTTTGCCTTCCGGATGAACCGTGCGACGTTTGGCGATGATTTCTTCCATCTTTTCATTCACTGAACATGGATCTCCGTTCCGCAATGAAAAGGTTGCGGAGAGAATGGTTCCGCGCAGCTCCTGCCGTTTGAATTTGCTTGAACGGTAGGAGAACCCCAGCGCGTCCTTCTCTAACGCGATCATTTCATGATTGTTCAGCAGGAACTTCACCGAGGCGATGACGGCTGCTGTTTCGGAGCCAAAGGCGCCGGCATTGCCATAAATCGCGCCGCCGAAGGTGCCCGGGATACCATAGGCCCATTCGTATCCCTCCAGACCGGCTTCCGCACAGGCCTTAACAACCGCGATCAGCGGGGTTCCGGAAGCGGCAGTGACGCGTGCGCCACCGGGAGTTTTCTCAATGCATATATCATCCGCGCGATTCAAAATGGCAACCCCATCGAATCCGGCGTCACTGAACAATATGTTGGTCAGGCCGCCAAAAACGCGGAAATTCGCGTTTTTACTGTGATAATAACGCGCCATATCGGTCAGCGCTTCCGTGCTGTCCGCGATCAGCAGCTCTTTGGCAGGGCCGCCGCAGAGCGCTCTTGAATACGTGGACAGTGGGACGTCCCGCCGGATTTTTTCAGCATACTTTTTCTGAAATTCGGCTCCGGCTTTCAATTCCGCGAGCGCAGCCGGACCGATTTTGTTGGCGTCTCCGGCGGATAATGTGATAACCACGTCGCCGGGCAGCATTTCTTTCCTGAGGATCTCCACCGCATGCGCATTGTCGGCGGCGAATATGGCCGCCGGATAAGCCGCGGTAAAGGCTGTTTTCAAATCTTCATTGCCGAAATCCTGTTGTTTTTCACGAGAAGCATAAATGTTCGTGACCAGTACCTGGTCCGCATCCGAAAAGGCGCTGCAGAATTCATTGAGCAGCGTTTTGGTCCGGCTGAACGTGTGCGGCTGCCACAGTGCCCAGATCCTTCCGGAAGGGAAAGCGTCGCGGGCGGCGGACAGGGTAGCTTTGATCTCGGTCGGATGGTGCGCATAGTCATCGATGATCGTGATGCCATTCCATTCCGCGATCTTCTCAAACCGGCGCGCAATGCCATGAAAATTGGCGAATGCTGCGGCAGCCCGGGAGAGATCCAGCTCTTTAATTGCACAAATTGCCAGCGCTGCCAAGGCGTTGTAAATATTGTGCCTGCCGCTGACGGCCAGGCGGACATGGGCTGAACGGTCCATCCGGTTGTCCCGGAAATCGAATTCATAACAGCCATTAGCCATCAGGTTCAGGTTGACGGCCTGGAAGTCCGCCGGGGTGGTGAGTCCAAAGCGCAGCACCTGTCCTGAAGCAGCGGCGGTTTCAGCCAGCAGCGCTTGTTTGGGGTCATCCGCATTAAGTACTATCCAGCCCTGTGGCCGGGTGTTGCTCAGGAACTGCTTGAAGGCCGCCAGATAATCTGCTTCTGTGGGGTAGCAGTCCGGGTGATCGTGCTCGAACTTTGTCACGACAGCGATCTCCGGGTGCAAACCGAGGAACATGCGATCATACTCATCCGCTTCGATTACGAACAATGGGCCGGTGCCGGCTGCGGCATTTTTCCCCAGATCCCTGGGTGTGGAGCCGATAATGAAACCGGGGTTTTCCCCGAGGCTTTTCAGGATCCAGGCCAGCATGCTGGTCGTGGTTGTTTTCCCATGCGTACCGGCGATCGCGATGACTTCCCGTCCGGAAAGGATGCTGTCCAGAAAATCGACCCGCTTTTGGGTTGGGATGCCTTTTCTTTCCGCTTCCGTCAATTCCGGATTATCTTTCCCGATGGCTGAAGAGTAGACGACCAGATCTGCGCCGGTGATATTTTCAGCCGTGTGACCGATATGGACGGGAATCCCCTGTTTCTCAAGCGTCAACGCCATTTCAGAAGCGGCGCGGTCCGATCCGCTGACAGAGACTCCCATCTCTTTCAGTGCCAGCGCAATCGCCGACATGCCGGTTCCGCCGATGCCGATGATAAAAATCCGTTTTCCGATCAAATCTGCTCTCATTATTTTCGCTTCCGTACGCTTAATTCTTCTAACAGCAGCGCAATGTTTCGCGCCGCATCGGGAACGGCCAGTTCCCGCATGGCTTTCTTCATTTGGTTCAGTTTTTCCCGATTCGCCATTAACTCGGTGACGATCGGACCGATCCGCTGCCCGATTTCCTCATCCCGCAGCATGATGGCCGCGTTCTGTGAAACGAGATACTCCGCGTTTACCTTTTGGTATCGCCAGGCATAGGGATAAGGCACCAAAATGGCGGGCAGCCCGAACAATGGCAGCTCGCCCAGGGTGGAAGCACCGGCTCGCGAAAGGACCAGATCCGCCGCGGAAAATGCCGCTCCCATCTCTTCATGGAGATAAGGCGTAATATGATAATCCGAGGCGATGGCCGGATCCAGCGCTGTGCGAACCTGCTGTACTTCTTCCCAGTCCGGTTCGCCTGTGATGTGGATAATCTGACACACCGTGAGCAGTTTTTCAAGATTGGCCGTAATGGCGCGGTTGATGGACCTTGCACCTTTGCTGCCGCCGAAGACGAACAGGACCGGTTTCACCGGGGAAAGGCTGAAGCGTTCTTTGGCTTCTTCACGAGACCACTTCTGCAACCCGCTGCGGGTCGGATATCCGCTGATCACGACCCGTTTTTTCTTCGGGAAGTATTGCCGGCTTTGATCCGTCACGACCGCGATTGCATCCGCAAAAGCTGTCAGTGCTTTCAGAGCCAGACCGGGTTCGATATCCGGAACGAATAGCAGTTGCGGGCAGCGGATGCCGGCCAGTGCCATGGGTACCGCGGTATATCCGCCGGTGAAAAAAAGGACATCCGGTTTGAATTTGCGCAAAATCCGCAGCGACGCAAAAAATCCGGCCCAGAGCTTGAGAATGTTTCCCGGCAGCGCGCGCAGACTTACGCCATGAATCCCGGCCGCCGGAATGGCTGCATAGTTCAGGCCGGCTTGTTTCACCAATGCCTCTTCCATGCCGCCTTCAGCGCCGACCCAAAGAATCGCGTCGTTTGGATTGTTATTTTTTTCTTGAATGACGGCCAAGGCTGGATACACGCCACCCCCGGTCCCGCCTGCGCAGATTAACAATCGCATCCGGTGTCGTCCTTTCATTTTTAAGTTGTTCAATTGCAGAGATATGGGAAATGTTCATCAAAATCCCGATCCCTGTCATGGTACAAATCATGCTGGAGCCGCCAAAACTGATCAGCGGGAGCGCGTTTCCGGCAAACGGCAGAATGTTTAGCATAACGCCGATATTGATAACCGCCTCGATTGAAATCCATAAAGTAATCCCCGCTGCCAGCAGTTTCCCGAAAGTATCCGGAGCATTTTTCGCGATGGCGAAACCGCGCCACAGGAGAATCAAATAGAGCGCAACAATCAAGGCGCCTCCCAGAAATCCGGTTTCTTCCAGGATGACCGCAAAAATACTGTCGGTCCACGGTACGGGC
>CALCQT010000054.1 GCA_937894825.1 uncultured Anaerolineaceae bacterium | reverse complement strand
TAAGGAAAATCAGAGGGACCACAGATATTCGTCAGTCATTCAAAGGGGAATGAAACGAACAGCGAATTTATTTTTTCGTAACGTATTTGCGCATATCAATGGCGACGGCCACGAGAATAATGGCGCCCTTGATGATGTACTGGAGGTTGGTGGAAATCCCCAGCCACTGCAGCGCCACCGTGATGATCTGCAGCATCACCACACCCAACACGATGCCCGAGATCGAGCCCAACCCACCGTTGAACGACACACCGCCGATCACACAGGCTGCGATCGCATCCAGCTCCGCGTTCATACCGGCTGTAGCACTGTTGCTGCCGATCCGCGCGGCCTCCACAAAGCCGGAGAAACCGTATAAGATGCCGCCCATCGTAAAAACCATAATAATGGTACGTGATACACTCACCCCGGAAACGTTCGCCGCTTCCGGGTTCGCGCCCACGGCAAACATACCTTTCCCCAGCGTCGTCTTGTTCCAGACATACCACATGATGGCCAACGCAATCAGCGCATACACCACATAAAAGGGAATTGCGGTACCGCCAATACTGAAAGTACCTTTCACGATGTTTTTATACTCTTCAGTCAACCCCGCAATCGGCGCGCCACCGTTATTTCCCAGCGTCATATAAATCAGAATAAAGCCATAAATCATCATTTGCGTAGCGAGGGTCACGATAAACGGATGGAGCTTAAACTTCGACACACAGAACCCGTTGAAAGCGCCGATCAGCGCGCCAAACCCCATCACGAACAGAACCACCAGCACAATCGGCCACGGCGCCATATCCGGATACATTTTGCTGGAATATTCCGCCAGCGGCTTCTGCAGCAACGAGGCCGACACCAGCATCGATAACCCCATAATCCGGCCGGCAGAGAGGTCCGTACCGGTTAATACAATAATCCCGCCCACGCCCAGCGCTAAAAAGAGCGCCGCGGCGGATTTCTTCAAAATATCGACAATTGAATTAAAGGACAGAAAAGCATTCCGGGCATGCATCACATTGATCGAATAGTACTGCACATAAATGATCAGGAGCACCAGAATGATATAAATGGCATTATTCAAAAAGAAGTCGATCCAAAATTTCCGCCTGTCCCGGGCGTCCAGTGACTTATAATGATTGATCCAATTATCAATCCCACTTGTGAATTTATTCATGTTTGATTCCTTCAATCAGACGTATTTCGCGGCAAGCGTCATGATCGCCTCTTGGGAAGTATCTTTCGGGTCCACTTCACCCGCCATGCGGCCGCCCGACATCACAATAATCCGATCACACACGCCTAATAACTCCGGCATCTCGCTCGACACCATGAGCACCGTCTTGCCCTGCTCCGCCAGCTGGATCATGAGCTTATAGATCTCGTATTTCGCACCGACGTCAATTCCGCGCGTCGGCTCGTCCAGCAAAAGAACCTCCGGCTGGATCAGAAGCCAGCGCCCCAGAATCACCTTCTGTTGGTTCCCGCCGGAAAGGGAAGAAATGCGGGTTTTGGTCGAAGGCGTCTTGATCGCCAGCCGGTCAACCTGTTCCTGCGTGTCCCGAATCATCTGGGAACGGCTGAGATAAATCCCGCCTTTCAAATAACTTTTCAGGTTGGCGATCGTCGTGTTGGCGGTGATATCCAGCACGCCCATAATTCCCGTCTGGCGGCGATCTTCCGTCAAAAGCGCAAATCCATTGCGCTTGGCCATACCGGAGTTCGAATTAAACACGCGTTTCCCATGCATATAGATCGCGCCGCTCTTCAGCGTTGTCACGCCAAACAGCGTTTCCAGCAGTTCGGTTCGTCCGCCACCCATCAAGCCGGCAAAACCCAGGATTTCGCCACGCCGGGCTTCGAACGATACATTCTTTAGATTGACATATTCCGCGGTCAATCCTTCAACCTTAAGCACTACCTCTCCGGGCACGTTTGTTTTTGGAGGATAGACATTGGTGATCTCACGCCCAACCATCTGCCGGATCATCTCATCCATCGTGAGTTCAGATGCCGGCGTGGTGGCAACCCATTTACCATCGCGCATCACGGTGACTTCGTCCG
>CALCQT010000053.1 GCA_937894825.1 uncultured Anaerolineaceae bacterium | reverse complement strand
TGGGATGGCGGGTATCTTATGCGTACCTGATCATAGATTTCACAGTCCTGGCGCTGTCTCTGACCTATATACCGCTTCACCGAATTGGATTTTCGCTTGTAACGGTCACTGTTTCTTCAATGCTGATTGATTTTATTCAAAGTGTTGGATTTAAGCGCTCGGAAGAAGAACCTCCGATAACACTTCCGAGAAGAATCAAAACAGGCGAGATGATGGGATGTCAGAAGGCAACTTTTTTCGATTCAATATGGAAAATAATGCATATAGTTCGTTTTCAATGATCATCCACGCATGAAGGAGAGCATATTTCTTTTCCGGCAGGCTGCCAGTAAGCAGTTCTCCGTCTAAAACGACAGGTGCGCTGATTGTATTCACGGAAAACGAAAAGTCTGTTGGATATCAAATAAAAATTGTCCCATCATTTTCCTGGAATATGACCATTCCTATCAAAGAGAAATAAAACCGCATCAGTTTCGTGTAATTTTAAAAACTATGTTGAAAGTCAGATTGACTTTTGACATAGATATTCCTATGATTTAAACATGTTCGAATAGTACTCGATATGTATTTTCAGTAAATAGGTTTCAGCTTGTTTTTTTGATATACAGGAAGGAGATTTTATGAAGAAAAAGGTTGGTCCCATGATCCTTTGTTTTGTAATGGTTCTGTCTCTTTGTCTTTCAGGTTTTTCCTCTTCAAATGAGGAAGGCAGTTATACGATCACGTTTGAAACGCACGGAGGTACCCCGATTGAGCCAGTCCCCACTGAAAATGGCTCGGCGCCTGCTCCCGCGGACCCGGTGCGGGAAGGGTATATTTTTGCCGGTTGGTATTTCACGGGGCAACCCTCAGCGGAAACGGGCGGGCGGGGCGAATCCCCTGTAACAACTGGCGGCGGTTTCTATGGTCCGGTCATGTTTGCCGGTATCTCCAATGATCTTACGCTCCATGCGAGATGGATTGAAGCGGAGAACAATGTGCAGTATGTGAAAACGCGTGATGGCGACAAGGAAGCAACGCTGGGGTTTTCCAAATATTCCGGGATTAAACTGATCGATGTTTCCGGAAATCAGGTGGATCCGGATACCTATGTGGCGGATGGAACAAATCCTATTTTTAAGGATTTGAATCGGAATGGCGTCTTGGACGTTTATGAAGATTGGCGCGAGAGCACAGAAAAACGCGCTGAGAATCTTGCGGCGCTGATGAAGGCGGATCCGGATAATGTGCAACAGATCGCCGGTCTGATGCTGTATAGCAGTCACCAGGCTGACTGGAGCAGCTCTGTTCCACGTCAGAACCAAATTGCTTTCCTGATCAATGATGATCTGCGCCATATCCTGATCGCAGGCTCGGCGGCGGCCGGCCAGATGGGAATTCATGCGGATTGGAATAATAACATCCAATCCATTGTGGAAGGAATTGGCTTTGGCATTCCCGCCAACAATTCTTCGGATCCCCGTCATGGGACAAGTAGTTCCTCCAACGTGGAATATTATTCTGCCAACGCGGGTGTATCTGCCTGGCCTTCGACGCTGGGTATGGCAGCTACGTTTAATACGGATTTGACGAAAAAATTCGGTAAAATTGCCTCAATCGAATATCGGGCGCTGGGTATTGCGACGGCGCTTTCACCACAGATCGACATTGCGACAGATCCGCGCTGGAGCCGTTTCAACGGCACTTTCGGTGAAGATCCCAAACTTTCCTCAGCGATGTCTCGAGCTTATGTGGATGGATTCCAAACAACTTATGATAATGATATTGATCTCACCAATGATCCGGACGGCGGAACCTGGGGTGTGCAGAGCGTGAATGCGATGATGAAACACTGGCCGGGCGGCGGTGCGGGTGAAGGCGGACGAGACGCACACTACAATTATGGAAAATATGCTGTTTTCCCGGGAGGAAATTTTGAAGCGCATTTAATCCCGTTTGTGGATGGTTGTCTTAGCCTCGAAGATGGGACGGGCATGGCCACAGCGGTTATGCCATATTATACAGTCTCCTATATGCAGGCGCCCGGGAGTGAGTCCAATGCCAGCAACGAAGACGGCGCAAAACTGAATATGGGCAACGCCTACAGTAATTACATGATTAATGGTCTGCTTCGGGATTCCTATGGCTTTGACGGGGTCGTTTGTACGGACTGGAACGTGGTCGGCCCTGCCACCAGTGAGAATGTTTCATCCATGTTCGATACCGATATCGCCGGTATGATTTGGGGTGTGGATGACCATTATCCGGAATCACAGGCCATTGATCAGGATGGCAGTTTTTCAAAAATGGCTGAACGGGCACGGATGTTGTTGGACGCCGGCGTGGATCAGTTCGGCGGACTCAATACCACGGCGCCGATTGTGAAGGCTTATGAATATGCCACGCCTGAAGATCAGGTAAAGTTGCTCGATCAGTTGGAAACATCAGCTTATCGTCTGCTTAAAAATATTTTCCGCACCAATCTGTTTGAGAATCCTTATTTGGATCGAACAGAAACTGAAGAAACCGTTGGGAATCCTGAATTTATGAAAACCGGATATGATGCCCAGCTTCAGTCACTGGTCCTGTTGAAAAATGATGCCGACTTGCTTCCGCTCGATAGAAATGCGATTAAGGTATATGCGCCGGAGGCGGACGCCGCAACGGCAGAACTCCTTGCCAGGTACTTTGGTGAGGCCGATGTATTTACAGATCCCTCAGCGGCGGATGAAGCCGACGTGGCTTTGGTGTTCATGAGCTCGGTTACGAGCGGCGG
>CALCQT010000052.1 GCA_937894825.1 uncultured Anaerolineaceae bacterium | reverse complement strand
TGTTTTCAGCTTTTCAGGTGCGGTCCGTCTGAAATCCGAAAGGTAGATTTCGCGATGGGCTGTTTCTGTCCGGGACAGGCCGTTTTCTGCGAGGAAGGCTGCCATTTTGTTGAAGCTGGCCGGTTCGTCGTCAAATGGGCCGATGTGCATGATCTGGACACAATCCTTTTCTTCAATCTCACCGAATTTGACTTCCGAAAGCAGGGGCAGTCCTTTCTTCTGCTGGACAGCAGCGATGGTTGCCAGTGCATAATCTTCGGAGACGAAATCCGGCTGGCGCATCATCAGGGTGTAGCGAAACAGGTTTTTGTCCAGTTTGACGAAATCCGTCGCGCGGTCGTCCATGTCCCAGACGCCCTCCAGTGGATAAACAGCGAAATCCCGGTAACCTTCGGGTGCGGTGCCGGACTTGGGCGACATTTTAATTGCGTAGCTGAGCGAATACAGCGCCTGAAGCGCATTGGAAAAAGCTTCGCTGGTGTTTGGGTCCCCTGTTCCGGAAATCATGAAAAACTTCATTTTGGGTATGGTAATGCGGACCGGTTTGGCCGGCGGCAGATAGAATGCTTTTTCATCCTTTTTGTAGTCGATTTTTTCCATAATGCTTCTTCCTTGTCTCTGATCCTTACCGTTTCTATATGCTGTTTCTTCTCTGTTGCTCACCTATAGTGTAAGCATAGAAATATGACATCAGCGTGTCATGTTTTGTTCAAAAGTTAGCATTTTCGTTAAACAATAACAAAGCGGGGGAGCTTATCGCGAAGCACCCTGACGGAGTTGCGCCCCTTGTAATACTGCATCAAATTGATACCGGATGGTTAGTCCACCTCCGGTGCTACGAGGCGTATCGCATTATCCATACTAATTGTCGAAAAAAAGGGTTTTAGTCCTGATCAGATTCATAGCAGGCGGCGATTTTCCGTGCTTCCTGCAACAATCGCTCCCGGATATGTTCCGGTTCGAGCACTTCCATCTGGCTGCCAAAAGAGAGGAGATAGCCATAGATCCAGGAATCTTCCGGCAATTCAACGGACAAAATTGTCTCCCCGGCTTCATTCTGGGAGACGTTTTGGGTCTGAACAAACTCATCATAGATTCGATACGCGGACTGTGGTGAGAATTTCAGTTTGATTGTGACCAGTGAATCGAAATTCATTTCTTTGGGTTCGATGGCGGGCGCCGTGGGCAGGCCCTCAGGAATCGGCTCTTCGGTCACACCCGTGTTGGCCATGCGGGTTACTTTGAAGGTACGGTAATCCTGTTTGTCCAGACAATAGCCCTGTAAATACCAGGCTTTGGATTTAAACGCCAATTTAACCGGGTAGATTTTTCGCTGGGTTTCCTTCCCGTAGCCATCGACATAGGTGAACGTCAGCATCCTTTTCTCAAGAATGGCTTGTTTCAAGTGTTCGAATTGTTCTTTATCCTGATCGCGGTTCCCCCAGCGGGAGAAGTCCACTTCGATCCAGTTGTTGCCGGATTTGTCAAAAAAGGCGCGCAATTTTGACAGGATCCCTTCGGGCTCCAATTGCTCGGTCGCCGAAAGACTTTGCAGCGCGAACAAAATTTGGTCCTGTTCCGCCGCAGAAATTGCGGTTTTGTTCAGGACGAAGTGATCCAAAATCGAGATCCCGCCGCCTTTCCCCTGCTGGGTGTAGA
>CALCQT010000051.1 GCA_937894825.1 uncultured Anaerolineaceae bacterium | reverse complement strand
AATAGCCTCTCCGATATTAAAATCGGGGCCTTCATAACGAAAAGCAAAGGGCTGTTCATTCCAGTCTACGGTCAGCCGCTCTTTTTCAGCGGCCACAACCCGTGCCTCAATCAGATTCACCGTTCCCACAAAATCCGCCACAAACCGATTTTCAGGCCGGAAATAAATCTGCCACGGCGTCCCGATCTGTTCAATTTTGCCGCCCTGCATCACCGCGATCAGATCGCTCATCGAAAGCGCTTCATCCTGATCATGCGTGACATAAATGAGCGTAATGCCGAGTTTCTCCTGAATCTGGCGCAGTTCATTTCGCACGTCTACACGAAGTTTAGCGTCTAAATTGCTCAATGGTTCATCTAACAGGAGCACTTCTTTCTTCAGGATCAGCGCCCGCGCGATGGCCACCCGCTGCTGCTGCCCACCGGACAATTGTTTCGGAAAACGCTGTTCCATGCCGCGCAAATTAAATAATTCCAACATCTCCGCAACCCGGCGGTCAATTTCCTCTTTTTTCGTCCCCTTGATTTTCAGACCATAGGCAATATTTTCATAGAGCGTCATGTGCGGAAACAGGGCATAATCCTGAAAAACCAAAGGCGTCCCGCGTTTAAAGGGAGGGAGATTGTTCATCAAATGCCCATCGACGCGAATTTCTCCCGCATCCGGTTCCGAAAAACCGGAAAGCAAGCGCAATAGTGTCGTCTTCCCGCATCCGGAAGGTCCCAACAGCGTCACAAACGTTCCGCGTGGAATTTCCAGTGAAACATCGTTCAGCGCTTTGAAAGCGCCGAAAGTCTTCGTCACATGTGAAAAGTTAATATATGAATTCACTGTGCCTGTCTCCTGTTATAACTCTAATTTCGTATCATGTCGCTGCAAAAACCACTGCGCGAACCCTAAAACCGCAAAGGCGATCGAGATCAAGACAACCGTAAAAGACGAAGCCGCTCCCCATTGCCCGTATGAAACCAGTCCGAGAATCGAGGTTGTCCCGACCGCTGTCCTGGAAGAATAGATAAAGATGATAACGGACAGACAGGTGACAGAACGGAGAAACGAAAGGACAAACCCGGAGACAAACGGGACTTTCAGCAGCGGCAGGATTACATTGAGAAAACTGCGGAAACTGTTCGCCCCCAAATTTTGAGCCGCGTCCTCAACCGAATCGCCGATCTGTTGAATCCCCGCGTTACTGGCCAGATAGCAGACCGGCAGGTTCCAAAAAGTCAGCGCCAGCACCATGATCGCGCTGGTGTTCGTCAGCTTCACCGGCGGCGTGTTGAACGCGATCACATAGCTCAGACCGAGAAACATACCGGGTACCGCGGAAGGCAGAACCGCCAAAAAGTCCAGAATCCGATTGACGCCGACAGATTTTTTCTGCACAATATACGAAAGCATAATCGCCAGAATAGAATCAAATGCGGCTGACAGCGTCGCAAAGCGGATACTGTTCCAGATTTGGACAAACTTATCTCCAATCAGGCTATAGTTGCGCAGTGTAAAAGACCAGTCATACCCCCAGGTTTTGGTGAAAGAACCAATGACCAGAGTACCGTAAACCACCAGGATAAAAATCGAGACCGCTAAACAGAATGCAAACAGGCCCCATTTTAAAATCGGATTCACCGGATAAGGCTCCAAAGAACTTTCCTTACCCGTCACAGTCACGTAAGAACGCTTTCCGACCCAATATCGATTCAGTGCGAAGAGCACAAAAGAAGGCAGCAAGATCAAAACAGCCAAAATCGAAGCTGTTTTCATGTCGTACCAGCCGACAATCTGCATATACGCTTCTGTCGGCAACAGTGCCAAATCTCCGCCGATAATCAACGGATTTCCAAAATCAGTCAATACATTGATTGCGGCGATCAATGCACCTCCCGCCACACCCGGACGGCACAAAGGCCAGAAGACGTCCCGAAACACCTGCCAACGTCCCGCGCCCATGTTGTAGGCGGCATATTCCAGGTTCGGACTGACTTTTACCATTACGCCGTAAATAACGGAAAAAGCATACGGAAAGAAAGTAACCGTCTGAACGACCCAAAGCCCAAACACACCGTAAACATCCACAGAAACACCAAACAAGCGTTTGGTGATGATCCCCTGAACGCCAAACAACAGAATATAGGAAAGTGCCACAATAAAGGGCGGGGAAACGACCGGCAGCAGGGTGATGAATCGGAACAATTTCTTCAGCGGGACATTCAGCCGCGACAGTGTGTACGCGAAGATAAATGCTACGAATGTACACGAAATTGTGGAAATCAGCGTCATTTTCAGACTGTTCCACAATGCCCGTCCCCAACGCGGCGTCTCAAACAAAATGGAATATTCGGATACATTGGCCACAGTCATCAATTTGAAAACCGGCCAAATGACAAAATACCCGGTCAGGAGTATCAAAAAAAGGATGACGAGTAAGAGAAACGGTTCATTCTTTAATCGTGAGAATTCCTTGAAACTGTTGCTTGTCCAAATTTTTCGCATTCACTATTTCCCGGATTTTATATTTTCACGTCTGGTAGAAGGCCAAGGGAAACGGTATCAGTTCGGCCTTTACGTTTCGACCAATCCTTAACGTCTCGGATTGATAATGAAGCAAATAGATGCAAAGGGAAAATTCCATTGCATCTATTCGCATTCAGAAGGAAAAAGTCGATTACCGTTTTGAAACGATCTCAGCGTCAAATTTTTCGACAACCGCAGGTTTCATCTCACCGGCCTTGGCCCGGTCATAATCAACCAGATTTACATCATCGATTGCCGGCAGACCTTCAGGAGAAGCAACGGACGGC
>CALCQT010000050.1 GCA_937894825.1 uncultured Anaerolineaceae bacterium | reverse complement strand
ACCCCGCTGGTTGAGGTACACCGCATCGAGTCGGAAATTGAGGCGCGGCTGATGAAAGAGCCCGATGTGGAACGGGCTTATATTCATATCGAACCGCCGGGGTACGATTGATTTGAGTGGCAGAAGCAGAATTATTAAAACCATAATCGAACAGTTGGGTGTGGGACAAATTAGTTATATAGGTTTCCTGTAGGGACAGCACACTGTGCTGTCCGATCCGCCGCAGGTGGATGAGTTCAAATGACGTTGCTTAAAGGCCGCACTTGTTTCCCGAATATAAAGAAACTATTACAATATAGAAAAACCAGGCGGATCCTTATTGGATTTTGAACCGCCGGATGAAAAGGTTGAAAACAAACGATGAGAGCAATTCTTCAAAGAGTCAATTATGCCAGTGTCAGCGTTGGCGGTGAACTGGTCAGCCAAATAGGGCCGGGACTTTTGATTTTGATCGGGATCGGTCCGGACGATACGGAAGAGAAAGCCATGAGCATGGCAAAAAAAATCGCCGCCATGCGCATCTTCCATGATGAAAATGGAAAAATGAACCTTTCCGTGGTCGATATCGACGGCGAAGCATTGGCTGTATCCCAATTTACCCTATATGCTGACACGCGCAAGGGTAATCGTCCTTCGTTCATCTATTCCGCTCCACCTGAGATGGCGGCTCCGCTGGTGGACCGATTTGCGGAATTGCTGGTTGCGCAGGGTGTGCCGACAAAGAAAGGCGTTTTTGGAGCGGACATGCAGGTCGCACTGGAAAATGACGGACCGGTGACGATCTGCCTCGAAATGTGAGACAATGGAAATCAGCGAAAAAATTCAGGGCATTTTAGACACGCTTCCGAAGAAGCCGGGCTGCTACCTGATGAAAGATCAGACCGATTCGATTATTTATATCGGAAAAGCGATCAATCTGCGCGGCCGGGTCCGGTCGTATTTCCATGACAGCGCCGATCACATGCCGCGTATCCGGCAGATGGTCTCCCGAATCGATCATATTGATTGGATTGTGGTCGAATCGGAGTTGGAAGCGTTGATTCTGGAAATGAATCTGATCAAAAAAAATAAGCCAATCTATAACGTTCAGCTTAAAGATGATAAACGCTACCCGTATATCAAGATTGATTTTCAGAACTCGTTCCCGCGTACCCGCGTGACGCGCCAGGTTGTTCAGGATGGCGCCCGTTACTATGGTCCTTATACCAGTGTCTGGGCGGTTCATCAAACGCTGGAACTGCTGCGCCGGATTTTCCCCTATTTGACCTGTGACCGTGAGATTACCGGCCATGACAAGCGCGCCTGTCTGTATTATGACATCAAACTGTGCACAGCCCCCTGTATCGGAGCGATCTCACAGCCGGATTATTACGCGCAAATGGAAAATCTGGGCAGCTTTCTGGAAGGGAAAACCGGAGAAATTGTCAGCCGGCTGCAGCGTGAGATGCAGGAAGCCTCCTCTGCGATGAAGTATGAACGGGCCGCGGTGCTGCGCGATCAGCTTCAGGCCATTGAACGTGTGGTCGAAAAGCAGAAAATTGTCAGCGGCGATCAGATGGATTCTGACGTGATCTCACTGGCACGGGCGGACAACGAAGCCTGTGTGCAGATTTTCTTTATTCGCGGCGGCAAACTGATCGGGCAGGAATATTTCATCATGAAGGGCACGGAAGATGTCTCGGATGAAGAGGTATTGTCCGAATTCGTGAAGCAATACTATAGCGAGGCGACCAGTGTGCCGCCGGAGATGCTGCTGCCGCAGGAACTGGAGGAAGCGCGCATCATTCAGCAGTGGCTGCGGAATAAACGCGGCGGGCAGCGGG
>CALCQT010000049.1 GCA_937894825.1 uncultured Anaerolineaceae bacterium | reverse complement strand
TAGAGCAGAGCGGCAATGAAAAGCGCCCCGAGAAAATTGCCGAAAAAGACCTGAATCAGGCTGCGGCAATAATTTTTGAAAGTGATCTTTTTTTGCAGCAGGGCGAATGTCATCAGACAATTTCCGGTGAACAATTCTCCGCCGACCAGAATGACCAGCATCAACCCGACCGGGAAAACCGCTGCGCTGAGAAAAGGCGTATCATAAGTCACGATGGCTCCGTGCGCGCCCAGGGAGATAAAGGTCCCGGCCATGAAGCTCATCAGAAACCTGGCGCCGGTTGGACAGGCAGCCTTTTTGATTGCCGCCTCTGTAAGCGCGGCGGCAGTTTCTTTCGGGGACAGGCAAACAGCGTTCAATGGGATCAACCTTTCGTTTTGCGGTTATTGCGCAACAGAGTGGTTTAGAACAACCCCGTTATTTCTCCATCCGCATTGACATCAATGTTCTCGGCAGCGGGTGTTTTGGGCAGTCCTGGCATTTTCATGATATCTCCGGTCAGTGCGACCAGAAAACCGGCGCCGGCAGAGACGGTGATGTCCCGGATCGTGATGACAAACCCCGTCGGCCGTCCGAACACTTTGGGATCGTCTGTTAACGAATATTGATTTTTTGCCATGCAGATAGGAAGCGCGCCGAATCCTAATTTTTCGAAATTAGCGATTTCGCGGCTGGCTTTGGCTGAGAATTCAACCCTATCCGCACCGTACAACCGCGTTGCGATCGTGCTGATTTTTTCTTTGATGGGCGTGTTCAGATCGTATGCAAACTCCATCTGACTTTCTTTTTCGGCCAATTGGATAACTTCTTCCGCCAGCGTGATCCCGCCTGCTCCGCCTTTGGCCCAAACCTCGGAAAGCGCAACATTGACACCCAGTTCACTACATTTCCGGCGGATCAAATCCAGCTCATTTTCGGTATCTGTTGGGAAGCGATTGATTGCGACCACGGCGGGGAGTTTAAACACCCCGGTCACGTTCTCGACATGTTTCAGCAGGTTGGGCAGCCCGGCTTCCAGTGCCGCAAGATTTTCGATGCCCAAATCGGCTTTTGCGACGCCGCCATTGCTTTTCAATGCCCGGACTGTCGCGACAATGACGACCGCGTCCGGCCGCAGTCCCGTTTTACGGCACTTAATAAACTTTTCCGCGCCCAGGTCTGCGCCGAAACCGGCTTCCGTAACGACATAATCCGCGATTTTGCTGGCCATTTGGGTCGCGATGATCGAGTTACAGCCATGCGCAATGTTTGCGAACGGTCCGCCATGAATGAAGGCGGGCGTCCCCTCCAGCGTCTGCACCAGGTTGGGTTTCAGCGCATCTTTCAAAAGCGCGGCCATTGCGCCGTGCGCTTTCAGCTGGCCCGCGGTCACCGGCGCTCCGTCGAAAGTGTACGCGACGATAATTTTAGATAAGTTCTCTTTTAATTCCAGGATGTCATTCGAGAGACAAAATACAGCCATCACTTCAGAAGCGACCGTGATATCAAAGCCATCCTCACGTGGGACGCCTTCCGTCCTTCCGCCCAGTCCGTCGACAATGCGCCGGAGCTGCCGGTCATTCATGTCGATGGCCCGTCGCCAGACGATTCTGCGGGTGTCAATTTGGAGTTCATTGCCCTGATGGATATGATTGTCGATCATGGCTGCCAGCAGGTTGTTCGCGGCCCCAATGGCATGAAAATCTCCGGTAAAATGCAGGTTGATTTCTTCCATCGGCACGACCTGTGCATAACCGCCACCGGTTGCTCCTCCCTTGACGCCAAAGACCGGTCCGAGTGACGGTTCGCGCAGCGCAATAATGGTTTTCTTCCCAATCTTGCGTAGTGCGTCACCCAAACCGACGGTGGTGGTTGTTTTGCCTTCACCGGCTGGTGTGGGATTAATCGCGGTTACTAAAATCAGCTTTGCATCCGGAGCGTCTTTTAACGCGTTCTGCAAATAGCGGAAATCGATTTTGGCTTTATACTTGCCATAATTTTCGACATAATGATCGGGAATTCCGATTTCGTCTGCGACTTCGTTAATAGCCTTTATTTTTGCATCTTGGGCTATTTCGAGGAATTTTTGGGCCATATTCTCCTAAATCCTTTTTCCAAAGTAATAATGAAAGAAGCTATTGTTGATTTATTATAAGCTATCTCTAAATGGGTATGTTTTTGCGAAAAAAAGTACAAATAGCGGTCTCCGTTTCCCATTGGCCTGGTTGCATACCGAACCTGTACCTTCATAAATAAAAACGGGTATCCCAAAATGAGAGGATACCCGTTCGTAATTTTTAAGGATTGATAGTTTTGGAAATTTCCGGCGGTATTACTCGACTGTGACGCTTTTTGCCAGGTTCCGCGGTTTGTCCACATCCAGATTTCGGATCACGGCAGTAAAATATGCCAGCAGCTGCAGCGCAATCACGCCGACGATCGGCATGTAAATATCATCCAGCGCAGGCAGGTCGATGCGGGCGTTATAGATTTCCGGGTCAATCTCCATGCCTTCTTTGGTGATCAGTAAAATATCGGCGCCGCGGCTCTGAACCTCTTTGATATTG
>CALCQT010000048.1 GCA_937894825.1 uncultured Anaerolineaceae bacterium | reverse complement strand
GCAGAAGCCGCGCAACGCAAAGAACTTTCCTGCCTGGCCATCGCGGGCGATATTTCCAACGATGCAAACCAGTCTTCGGATTTTGTCGCGAAGCTCTCGCAGGACAGCGGGATCCCGGTCTATTTTATTCCCGGCAATCACGATTTTTGGAGCGCCAACGGAAGCGAAACGGAGACCTGGCGCATTTGGGAACAGTATCGTGCCCCCCCGGCCTGCCTGTCCGGCAAGCAAATCACGCTGAAAGCGGATTGGGTGCTGATCGGAGAGCCGGGCTGGTACGACTACTCCTTCGGCAATCCACGCTTCTCCCAGGCCGATTTTGAAAAGAAGACCCAATACGGACGCACCTGGCAGGACAGTGTCCACGTGAATTGGGGGCGTTCCGACCTCGAAGTTCATCAGATGATGATGGAACATCTTGAGCAGCGCCTGCTGGCCGCGCGGGACAAGCAGGTGATCGCGCTGGTCCACATGATCGGCAGAAAAGAATTCACTGTGCCGGAAAGCTGGCCGCAATGGGATTATTTCAACGCCTTTCTCGGCAGCAAGCAGTACGGCGAGTTGCTGGAACATTTCGGTGTGCGCTACGCTGTGATGGGACATGTGCATTTTCGCCATACCGTTCAGTCGGGCAACACCACTTTTTATTGCGCCTGCCTGAATTACCAGACCCAGTGGCGAAACGGCGATCCGGCCACGGAAATCGAGCAGACCCTGCAGGTGCTGGAGATTTCGTAGCCGCAATTACCGGCACATCTGCCGCAAATTGAGTTTCTCCTTCACATTATCAAAAAATATTTGTATTTTGCTGTCAATACATTCGCATTAAATGAATAATGTAGGGGCAACTTCGCGTAGCATGGTTGCCCGGTTCGCGTCACGCATACTTCGCGACGTGCAACGTAAACGACCGCGTCTTATGCAAATTTGAATCCGCGCATTCTGAACAATGTCCTGCAAAATCGTCCGCCTGTGGCGGACAGGGAACCATGCTACGCGAAGTTGCCCCTACAAATGCACGTGTTGCAAAGAATATTCTTCCCCAAAATAGCTGCGTCCGAAGTCCTACTTATGCCCCAATCGCATTTCAATCGCTTAGTTTTTCAATTCTATTGACTTTCACCTTTTTTAATAGTACATTTAAAAAAATCCAAAACGTTTTGGAACCTCAAAAGGAGCGGGAAAGTGATCAAAGTTCGGATTAATGACATCGCAAAAAGAGTTAACCGGTCTGTCACCACGGTTTCACGGGCGCTCAACGACTATGACGACGTCAGCCCCAAAACAAAACAGCTGATCATAGATACTGCCCGCGAGATGGGTTACTCGCCCAACCTGCTGGCGCAGCGGCTCCAGAAACAACGCACCGACACCATTGGCCTGATCTTCCCAACCTTCAGCCCGCGTTTTTCCGATCCGTTTTTCAGCGAGCTATTGGCAGGGATACTAACCTGGATGGCACCTTCGTCGTCCAGGATGGTGACGTAACCCGAGCACCGGGGGAGCAGGAAACCGAATCCTACGGGAAAATCGTCGACAGCGGCCGGGTCGACGGCTTCATCATTGTCCGGACGCGCAAAAAAGATGCCCGCATTGAATTGCTCCTGGAGCGTGGTTTTCCCTTCACAGCATTCGGGCAGACCGACGGCGATGATGAAAATTTTTCCTATGTGGACATCGACGGTTTTGTAGGCATGCAGAAAATCGCCGGACACTTAGCGGCACTCAATCATAAAACAGTCGGCTGTATTGCACCGCCGCCCGATCTGGCATTTACCGGGAAACGCATTAATGGCTTACGAGCCGGATTGGCCCAGGCGGGCGTCCCGCTGAATGACGCCTACATCAAATCCGGAGATTTGACCCAAAAGAGCGGCTATGAATTAGGCGGAGCGCTACTGGACATGCCCCATCCGCCGACCGCCATCGCAGCCTGTAATGATCTAATGGCGCTGGGCGCGATCAGCGCGGCGCAAGCCCGAAACCTGGTGGTGGGAAAGGATGTTTCCATCACCGGCTTCGATGACATCCCGATGGCGGAAACTTCGCACCCCTCTCTGACAACGATCAATCAGCCCATTTATCAAATCGGCGGCATGCTATGCGAAATGTTGATCAGCCAATTGAAAAAGGAGACTGCCGGTCAGCAGCATATTCTGCTGGAACCCTCATTAATGATCCGGCAATCCACCGGCGATGTCACCCATTCAAACCTGAAAGCCATCCCGAATCAAACAAAACCTGGACCAATTCCCGTTCCGTAACCAAATACAGGAAAGGAGGAAACTGACCGAAACAATATTGGGATTGTTGTGAATTGCGGGCCTTGATCCGCTCCTAAAAATAGAAAAAGAATGGAGAAGAAAATGAAAAAGTATACATTAATCTTGCTTGTTGTCCTG
This sequence comes from uncultured Anaerolineaceae bacterium, assembly GCA_937894825.1. Lineage (GTDB taxonomy): Bacteria > Chloroflexota > Anaerolineae > Anaerolineales > Anaerolineaceae > Flexilinea. The sequence goes on along the minus strand of CALCQT010000048.1, from coordinate 2,634 downwards.
CTGGCTGGCCTGGTGCTCTCGGTGAGCACAGTTTCGGCACAGCAAAAAACCGTGATTGAATTCTGGACCACCGATAATGAAGAAGACCGTGTCCTGGCCTATGAAGCCATCGCCAAGGCATTCATGGAAGAGAACCCGGAAGTTGAGCTGCTGATTGTTCCGATCGACGAAGCCAGCATTGCGCAAAGGATCGCCGCCGCACAGGCAGCGAACAAACTGCCGGATATTATCCGAATGGGCGTCGAGCGGGTTTCCTCGTTCACGGCTGATGAAATCCTGAATCTGGATGCCGCGCAGGCAACGATCGAAAGCATTGGCATTGACGATTTCCAGGCCGGCCCTTTGGCAATGGTCACGGATCCGGAAAGCGGAAAATTTGCCGCCATCCCCTTTGACGGATGGATCCAGGCCCTCTGGTACCGCTCGGATATTTTTGAAACGCTCGGTCTGAACCCGCCGATCACCTGGGACGACATCAATGCGGCCTGTGACGCGCTGCCGGGAGCCGAAGATCTGCTCTACGCAATTGGTCTCGGCACCGATCCCGGGCAGAATTATCCGCACCAGATCTTTGAACAGGTTGCCATTTCCAACAATGCCTGGCCGTTCGATGGTGAAGGAAACGTCACCATGAACACGCCGGAAATGATCGAAGCGCTGCGTTTTTACACCGATCTGCAGCGCTGTGCAATGCCTGGTCCGCATTATTGGCGCGGGGCGCGGGAGTCCTATGAGCTTGGACAATCCGGCCTGATGTTCTACAGTACCTACATTATGGACGACCTGGTTGAAGGTTCCGGCACGGATGATGGCGGAAACATTGCCGTCATTGAAAATCTCCCGCAAAAATCCGGTTTTGCTCCGGTAATGGAAGGGAACAACGGCGCGGCCACTTACGGCCAGTTGGTCACGCTGGCGATTACGAAAGACGCGGATCCGATTGCACAGGAAATATTACCTGACCGGTGACAACTATCTGCAAATCCTGGCGCTGGCCCCAATGGGGAAAGTTCCGGTACTGAAGAGCGCAATTGACGGATGGCGCGGATTGAGCGAATACTTCGACTATTATGCTGAGGACACCATCACGCAGGTCGCGAACGGCTACGAAACCATGCAGAGATGGCTGTTCCGCCCGGATTATGACGCCGTTGAACGAGCCGTCGTCGGAGACATTGAAGGACGTCTGCTTACCTCAGAGGCAATCAGCAATATCGCGCTTGAAGGGATCATGACGCCGGAAAGCGCTGCCGAATGGCTGCAGGAACAGGTTGAAGCGCTACATGCGGAACGAAGCCGATAAACGAATGAAATGAAACAAGGGGAGTCCCGATCACCCGGGATCCCCCTTTCATCACACCTTAAAGCTCCTGCATTTCGCATTCCTGAAAGGAGTCATCATGTCTCTTCTCTCAAAAAAGAAAACACGCTCGCTGCAAAGCCGGGAAACACGCCTGGCTTGGGCATTGATTTCGCCGACAGCATTGATTGTGTTCAGCCTGATTGTTTTTCCCGCCATATTCAGTATCTGGGTCAGTTTCCATGACGTCAGTCTGAAAAACCTGGGCGATGTATTTCATGCACCCTTTGTTGGTTTCGAAAACTACAAAAAAGTTATCAACGATTATGCATTCAAATTTCAGGGGCCAAATAATTGGGGAGCGGCGCTGACCACTGTGGTTTACGCCTTTTCCGCCACCTCACTCGCCATCATTTTTGGACTCATTGCCTCGTTGCTGTTGAACCGTCCGTTTAAAGGACGCGGCATCGCCAGAGCAATTTTTCTTTTTCCTTACGTCGCCCCGATTGTCAGCATTGCTTTCGTCTGGCGCTGGATTCTGGACCCGAGAGAATCCGGTGTGCTGAATGACATCCTGCTCCGACTGAATGTCATCGATACGCCCAAAGCCTATCTGGCAACCCGCGGCCTGGCGCTGCTGCTCGTTATCCTGCTCGACGCCTGGCGTTATTTTCCGTTTGCCATGCTGATGATCTTATCCCGCCTGCAGGCTATTGACGGCGCGCTTTATGAAGCGGCAAAAATTGACGGCGCCAACACCATCCGGCAATTTATCCATATCACCCTGCCCGAACTCCGATACGTGCTGGGGGCGGTCTTTCTGCTGCGCCTGATGTGGACCTTTAACAAATTCGACGATATCTTCCTCTATACGGGCGGCGGGTTCGGCACAAAAGTCCTGCCGGTACTGACCTATGAATTCAGTTTCCGCTTATACGACTTCGGACGCGGCGCGGCAACGGCAATGATTCTCCTTTTGTTCCTGGCGGTGTTCATGTTCATCTACGTCAGGCTGGTAATGAAGAAAGTTGAGAACGCATCATGAAACACGAAAATAAAAACTTCATCGGTCATCTGGCGGCCTGGATTAATTGGAAGCGGTTTTTATTCTCGGCTTTAATGATTTTCATCCTGACCAGTATTCTCTTTCCTTTTTACTGGATGGTAAGCTCGTCTTTTAAAACCAAAGCCGAGATCGGCGGCCGTCATCCCGTCTACATTCCGAGCGAACTGCGGCTGGATGCTTTCCGGGAGCTCTTTGACCCCGCCAATCCCAGTTTTCAGAATTTTGGCGTCAACATTCTGAACACACTGCGCGTCTCCATCCCCACTGC
>CALCQT010000047.1 GCA_937894825.1 uncultured Anaerolineaceae bacterium | reverse complement strand
ATCCAGGCAAAATCGATCACGTATCGCTGGTACGACCGTGGGGACCTACCAGCGATACGTGATCGATTTTGCCTGGATGCTGGTGCTGGCCGGTCTGCTGGCGGCGTTTCTCTGTGCGGAACGGCTGGCCGCTGCCGGGTTGGAGCAATTGACGCAGGGCGGACTGGTGATCTGCCTGATGATCAATACGGCTTTTGCCGTGGTGCTGTCCTGTGGCGAGGCGCAGCTGGGTGTGAAGAATTTCTTCGAGTTTCATAATCCGGTTCTGTTCAATCAGGTCGCTTATCAGTGGATGTTCTGGTTGTGATTGATGCGGGTTGGCCCGATGGGCATTTTGCATCCGTGTCGTGGTGCCTGATCTTGCCGACCGTTTACTAAAAAATCCCGATTATACAAATTCCATTGTTTTCTCACATAAAGGCAATCGAACAATAACGGTTGTTCCCGATCCGACCTCGCTTTTGACATTGATACTCCCCTGATGGGCAGTAACAATTTGTTTTACGATCGCCATTCCGAGTCCGGTCCCGCCTGCTGCCACATTTGTTGCTGTGCCGCGATAATAGCGGTCGAACAAATGACTGACATCCGCCGCATCCATTCCCTGGCCATTGTCAATGATCTGTATCTCGACGAGTGAATTTCTTTGAAGATGGACCGTTATTGCTGTACCGCGCGGATTGTGGATAACCGCATTGACCAGCAGGTTGGAAAAGGCTCTTTTCAATAATCCGTGATCTCCCGAGACATAAATTGGTTCCTCTGCGCCAAATATTTCGAAACGATTGTCCTGACTTAGCGGCATGTTTGCAACATCTGCGACGACCTGCCGGATCAATTCTGTCAGCGCTACCTTCTGGGAAAGAATCCGGATGCCATTTGGCTGATCCATTTGGAAAACGATTCCGAGATCGTTGATCAGTTCCTCCATGTGAACAGCCTTCTCCCGAATCAGTTCCAGGAAGGCTTTCTTTTCGTCATCGTCCCACGTATGCCGATCCGATAAAAGCATATTCGCATAGCCTGTGATGTATGATAACGGCGTTTTCAGATCATGCGTTATACCGGCAGCCCATTCCTGTCGCTGTTTTTCAAATTCTTTGCGCCTTTGTTCATTTTCTTTGAGCGTGGCAGACAGTGTTTCCAGGTCTGCGTCAATTTCCCGATAAAGGCGCCCATTTAACGAATGGCGTTGTTTTTTATGACCATTAGGCAAATAAGTTCCGCCCGCCAATTGCTGGATTTTGTCAGTAATCTGATAAAGCGGGCGGGCTACATAGTATCCGTAAAACAGGCAATAGATAAAATAAACAAGAATAATGATCCATGCGGTCAGGTCGACATAAACAGCCTGCGATTTGAATACGAGTATATGGATGATTGCGGGCAAAGATATTGCCAGCCCCAGCAGAATTTGGTGAATAATGAAATTCAGTGTAAAGCGGACGATCAGTTTAATGTTCCGCTGTTCTTTTTTCATTCTGCTCTTCCTCTATCGGTGGGACAAACTTATAACCGATCCCGCGCAGATTGACGATGAGGGATGGATTTTGGGGATCAGGTTCGATTTTTTTCCGCAGGCGCATAATATGGATTGCGACCGTCTTTTCGTCCCCGATGCTGACGGCGCCCCAGACCTGTTCATAGATTTGACCTACGGTGAAGACCCGGTTCGGGTGGTCGGCCAGGAACAGCAAAAGTTCGAATTCTTTAGCCGGGCAAGGAATCTCCCGTCCGTTTACCCATAATTGTGCGGCCTTTCGGTCAATCTTAATCGGGCCAAATTGGTAGATTTCCGCTCTCTGAGATGGTTTTTGATACTGTTCCTGTCTTCGGAATTGAACATTGACACGGGCAACGACTTCCAACGGATTAAACGGTTTTGTAATATAGTCATCTCCGCCGATTGCCAACCCGGTCAGTTTATCCAAATCCCCCGACCGGGCGGTGAGAAATAAGATCGGTACCGTGGTATGCTGACGGATCTGCTGGCATAACCGGAAGCCATCCGTGTCGGGCAGCATGATGTCCAATATGATTAAATCGTATGTATTGCGGCTGATTTTTTCCATTGCTTCCTGTCCGGTATAGGCGCTGCTGACAAAAAAATATCCTTCTTTATGGAGCATGGTTCTGAGCATTTGAACGATTCCGGGTTCATCGTCAATGATGAGGATTTTGTGGTTGGACATCTCAGGCCTCCTTTCCTGTCCAATGGTTGATATGTTTACTGTGCGTTCCGTGAGGACCCGCTTAACTGAAGACGTCCCGGTTTTTGAAAACGGCCCAGCTGATCAGGGTCAGTACAAAAATATAGCAGAGCAAAACAGTGATTGAAAAACCCAATGTCATCTCTGGTCTGGCCGGCAGATGATAGATATACAGGCTGATGTCGCTGTTTGCGAAAGGCAGATATTTCAGCCAGGCGATTTTTGCCGTCGCTTCGATTATGGAATTTCCCACGATCATGATGAATAACGAAATTCCGACCGCCAAGGCGTTGCTGCGCAGAATAGTTGAAACGGTGAAAGCAAGCGTGCTATAGCTCATAATCGGGAAGATGCTTAAGCCATAAAGTTTAATGACCTGCATGATGATGTTTTTTTGAACGACTTCTCCCTGCCGGTTCAGGAACAAATCCGCGGCGTGAATATTTCCTGTGCCATAAAGCAGCGCGTTGGTGGCGTATCCAACAATCGCCAACACTGCCAGCATGACGACGGCAAACAAAGCGACGGCGATATATTTTGAAAACAGGATTTTTGTGCGGCTGTGAGGGCGGATCAAGAGCAGTTTCATGGTTCCAGCAGTGTATTCACCGGCTACGATGTCCGCAGCGACAATGATGGCGAAGATTATAACCATCTCGATTAGACCGGAAAAATTCAACATCGCTGACCAGGGATTGTCCAGGGTCGGCGGGATATTATGCTCCAAACGATACGCTGCGATCTTCAATTTGTTTTCCGTGTCTGTGTGGATGGTTGGCGCCAACGCTGTAATTTTCAAACGTTCCTTGTAATTCTGAACCAACTGTGTTGTCTCCGTTCGCCAATCTTCAACGGCAGCGGTGTTCATTTTTCCGTAAACAGACGTGCCGATCGTTATGCATACCAATAGGATCAACAATACCTGTGTTAATTTACGATGATAAATTTTTATGGTTTCATTAAGAATCAGTCCGCTCATTTTTTACTCTCCGTGATTTCCAGAAATTTTTCTTCCAGTGTTTGTTCCTGAATCTGGATGCTGTAAATCTGAATTCCTGCTTCTGTCAGCAATTTATTGATGCCCGGAATTTCTTTTTTGTTTATTCGGATGTTCAATTCACCGGAATGATCTGAAGACCACAAAGGTATGTTGTTTGTGGTGAGCAATTGTTTGGCCGATTCTATCTGCTCCGGATCGACCTGAATGCAGACACTGCTGGAATCTTTCTGATG
>CALCQT010000046.1 GCA_937894825.1 uncultured Anaerolineaceae bacterium | reverse complement strand
GCCGGCGCGCAACCCGCATCCACCATCCGGACACCGGATGACGGATCGATCGACCGGCTGCTTGACGTTCAATCCGCAATCGCTATCTTTATGCTGGCGCCTGAGTTGCCGGGAGGAATCGAGGCAGTCCGGAAAATCGCCCAACGCGGGATTATCCCGGCGATGGGACACACCATGGCCATTGAGAAAGAGATTCTGCCTGCCATCGACGCAGGCGCTTCTCACGTCACCCATTTGTGGAGCGCCATGTCCGGTGTCGTCCGGCATGGGCCCTGGCGGCAACCGGGACTGGTTGAAGTCGCATTGACCAATCCGGCTTTAACGGTCGAGATAATCGCGGACAACCGGCATCTGCCGCCAACTCTGATGAAACTGGCCATCCAATCGATCGGAGACCGGCTTTGTGCCGTTTCAGACGCACTGAACGGTGCGGGATTGCCCGAAGGATCGAAATTCCGCGTCGGCGATCAGATTTATGAAGTTGCGGACGGCGTCGGAATGGTACCGGACCGCAGCAGTTTTGCCGGCAGCACCACGCTCCTGAATCAAGAGATCCTCATATTGATTGAAGAAACCGGACGCTCTATCCCGGAAGCGGTTCGAATGGTCACAGAAATCCCCGCCAGAATCATCAAAGCCCAGGACCGCATCGGCAGTATCAAACCCGGCCTGGACGCGGATCTGGTCCTGTTTACGGAAGATTTCGAACCACTGCAGGTGATCCAAAAAGGGCAGCGCATTACGCTCGGATAAAAAAAAATGAAGGAAAGCGGCATGACTGAATTTATAAAATCATTTGACGAACTGGAATACTACACCCAGGATGGCGGACCAAATATTACCTACCAGCATCTGCTGCCTCGCGGGATTGCCGGAGAAAACATTTCCATGGGGCTGGTCACCTTGCAAGGACCCACAAAAACAGATATTGGTATCCATTCCGAATGGCTTCAGGCGTATGTCGTCATTTCCGGTTCCGGCACAGTAATATTAGGCGATAAAGAGATACGCGTCGATCGTCCCGGTATCATTAACATTCCACTGAATACACCGCATGGCGTCAGGCTGGATTCCGGGGAAGAAATGCAGTATCTCTATGTCAACAACTACACATGCAAATAAAGGATTGAAAAAAATGAGCACAATTTACGAAGATCAATGGGGAGAACTCCCCGTCCGGGTTTATGAGACAAATCAGGAAATCGGCCAGGCAGCGGCGCTCGACGCGCGGGATATCATCAACAAAGCCATCATCGAAAAAGGCTTTGCAAACATCATCATCGCCACCGGCAATTCCCAGCTGACCTTTTTGGAAGCGCTTCGCGGACTGTCCGACGTCGACTGGTCCAAAGTCAACGTTTTCCACATGGACGAATATATTGACCTTCCGGAAGGACACAAGGCTAGTTTCCCGTATTTCCTTCACATCCATTTTCTGGATTATGTCAAAGTCGGAAAATTTTACCCGGTACCGGGGAATGGGGAAACCTTGCGGGAAGACATGCTCGCTTATGAAAAATTGCTGAGAGACAACCCGGCTGATCTTTGCGCACTGGGCATCGGCGAAAATGGGCACCTCGCGTTCAATGATCCACCGTTTGCTGATTTCAACGATCCTTTTTACATCAAAAAGGTCCGTCTGGATGACAAATCCCGCCGTCAACAGGTTGGCGAAGGTCACTTCGGCTCAATTGCGGAAGTCCCGACCTACGCGCTTTCTCTGACCATTCCGGCACTGCGTTCGGCAAAAAACATGCTCTGCATCGTCCCTGAATCACGAAAAGCAGAAGCGGTCTATAAAACAAAAATTGAGCCCGTCAATGAAGATTGCCCTGCCACCATCTTAAAAGAAACCTCCTGGTGCACGCTGTATCTCGACAAAGCAGCCGCCGAGAAGATTCTTCCTCAGGAATAAACAATAAAAAGTCAGGCAGCCCATGCGGAAATCGGAAATAATGAAAAAAGAAATTTTTATTTTGGGTGACAGCATATCCATTCACTATACGCCTTATTTGCGGAAGTATCTTGGAACCGGCTGGGAAATCGTCCGGAAAGGCGATATCCCGGCGCCTGAAATTCCGGGAGAAATCGATCGTGAGAATGGCAGTGATTCGGGTACGGTGCTGCTTTATCTGCAGGCTGTTATTCAAAACATCACACAGGAGACCATCCTCTTGAACGCAGGGCTGCACGACATTAAAAGATTCCCGACGCCAGTCGACGTCTGTATGATATCGTTGGAACAATACTGTTCAAATTTGCAGCAAAGTCTGGATATCATCCGGTCTGCCGGGAAAAACACAATATGGGTCACGGTCACACCAATTGATGAAGAAAACCACGCTATTCACGAAAAAGCTTTTTTTCGTCTGGAAAGAGATGTGGAACGTTACAACCGAGCCTCAATGGACTTGATCCGCAGGAATCAGATTCCGTGGATCGATCTGGGCGCTTTCACAAGGAGGATCGGACTGCCGCTCTATTGTGATCACGCCCATTTCAACGAGGATGTCCGCGCAATCCAGGCTGCCTATATCGCCGGAGCGCTGGAACATCTGGCTAATCCGGCCATGAATTAAGGAGACGACATGAACGCAAGAGAACGCTTGTTGACTACGTTAAATTTTCAGGAACCGGATCGTGTCCCGTTCGATATGGGAAGCACACAGGTTACCGGAATTAATGAGACCGCTTATCGAAATCTGCGCCAGGCTTACGGCCTGCCGGAAAAAGAAATCATCTTTTCGGATCAAATCCAGGGTCTGGCCACACTCGACGAAGATTTTATGCAACTTGTCGGCATTGACACCCGCGGTCTTTTCCCGCTGAACTCCCATAACTGGAATGTGAACACAGCGGATGGCGGCGATTATTGGCTCTACCATGACGAATGGGGCATCGATCATCGAAAACCGAAAGAGCATGGATTGTATTTTTCCATCTATCAGGAACCGTTAAAAAATGAAAAACTGACCGCCGAAGCCATCAAAAATTATCCCTGGCCGGATTTTAAAGACCGGGTTCGAATCGCGGGATTAAAAGAGGCGGCCGAACAGCACCGTGCCAATGGATATGCGGTTGTAATCAAGGACCCATTCGCAGGAATTTTTGAGATGTCGCAGCGGATTTGCGGCATGGATTATCTGCTGATGCTGATGGCCAGTGATCCGGAATTGGCGGGAATGCTGTTTGATAAGATGAAGGAACTGAAAATCGACTTCTTCTCCACCGCACTGCAAACGCTGGGAGATCTGGTGGATGTAGTCTGCATTATGGATGATTACGGAACCCAGGTGTCTCAGATTATTTCGCCGCGCATGTACCGCAATCAGATCAAACCTCGTTGGAAGGAAGTGCTGGCCTGCGTCAAAGAACACGCTCCCAACGCCAAACGGTTCCTTCACTCATGCGGCAATGTCCGTCCGATGGTGCCGGACTTTTTGGAAATCGGCATCCAAATCCTGAATCCGGTCCACATTCGAGCCACCGGGATGGATCCGGCTCAGTTAAAAAAAGATTTTGGTGAAAATATTGTTTTCTGGGGCGGCGGTGTGGATACACAAGGGGTACTGCCCATGGGTACACCGGATGAAGTACGTGAGGATGTAAAGAGGAACCTGGAAGCACTCATGCCCGGCGGCGGGTATGTTTTCAATACCATTCATAATATTCAGGCGGACGTGCCGGTCGCAAACATTGTCGCCATGATTGAAACGCTGCGGGAATACGGAGTCTATTAATCTGATGAAACTGCGCTCTGATTGTTTCTTACCGCTATCGTTAGTATTCAATCCGAATTGGTGGAATAAAACCGCCGGCATATCTTTCGATAAGCCATTCTATTTTGACGCCCGGACCCGAGAGGCTAACGACAAACGCATGCGCCGAACGCTCTTTGAACAATTTGGAGCTTATGGTTTTGGCGAGGAACATCCGGAGGAAAGGCCTGTCATCGGGTCGCAATTTGTGGCGGGAGGATTCATCATTCCTGCCATGCTGGGCGCGGAGATTCGTTTTAGCCCCGCGGAAGCCCCGCAGCCGCTGCCCAGACCCTTTACCCGAACGGAAATTGAGACATTTACACGGCCGGATTTCAGACAAACCTGGCCGATGAATGAGTTGATTCGAAGCTGGGACGAGCAGGAAGAAGCCTATGGATATTTAGTTGGCGACCTGAATACGGATGGACTGCTCAACGCCGCCTATCATTTTTACGGAGCGGACCTTTTTTCAGATCTTTTGGAAGAACCTGAACGTCCGGAACGGTTTATGGCAGAAATATCCAACCTGATCGTTGAGACGGCAGCCTACATCCGGAGCCGAAGCGGGAGTTACTCCGTCTCTGTAAACCGTGCCGCAGCCCATTTGACGCCGACGCCTTTCATTCACGCCAATTGTTCCGTGCAAATGATCTCACCGCGTGTGTATACCCGGTCATTACTCCCGATTGAGCAAAGAATGGCCCGGCAGATCCAGCCGTTCGGCATCCACCACTGCGGTGTTCAGATGGAAAAATATGCCAAAGAATACGCAAAAATCCCGGTGGATTTTTGTGACGTCGGCTGGGGATCGGATCCGCAAAAATGTCGTGAAGCACTGCCGGATGCATTTCTGAACCTCAGACTGAGTCCAATCCGCCTGCTCACAGCCAAACCGGAAGAAGCCGCTGCCGATACTGAATTCCTGCTCTCCAGCCTTGAACGTCTTGAAAATGTTATTATCGCGATGGTATTTGCTGCATCAACATGGATTTTGGAACACCCCGCGAAAATATCATCGCGATTTGTGAAACTGTCGATAAGTTTCGGAAAGGTGCAGAATAAAAATGGATAAGCAATGGGATAATTTCATAAAAGTCGCCAGGCTCGAAATGACAGATCAGGTTCCTTTGGGCCTGATCGTTGACAGTCCCTGGCTCCCGGGCTATGCAGGCATCAATACCCTGGATTATTTTCTGGATGAAAATCTGTGGTTTGACATCAACATGGGCTTGCGGGAACGATTTCCACAGGCTGCCTGGATTCCAGGATTTTGGTGGGAATACGGCATGGCAATTGAAGCCTCCGTGTTCGGGGCGCGTCTGATTTTTCATCACGATCAGCCGCCTTCGATTGAACCGCTGACCACCGATCTGAATTTCTGGGCGGAACACACCAAAGTCGCGAATCCGGAAACGGACGGTCTGATGCCGCTGGTGCTGCGCCAGATCGAACGGATGGATCAACGGCTGGAGCCATATGGCCTTGGGCAGCACATCGCCTGCGCCCGCGGCATTTTGACTGTAACCTCCTGGTTTATGGGCGTCTCAACCCTGATGGAGTCCTTGATTTCAGATCCGGAAACGATCACGCCGATCCTGGAAAAAGTGACCGACACGCTGATCGCCTGGCTGGAAGCACAATTAAAGCGCATGCGTGAACCGCAAGGTATCATGGTGCTGGACGATCTGGTCGGGATGATCTCCAAAAGGCAGTATCAAAAGATGGTTGAGCCGCACTTCAAAAAGATCTGGGATCATTTTGAAGGAAAAATTAAAATTTATCATAACGATACCCCGTGTGAACATCTATTCCCGGTTCTGAAAGACGCCGGCTTTGATGTTTTCAATTTCTCATTCAAGACGGATGTCGCGAAGGCCAGAGAGCTCCTGGGAGAAAATATCGTTTTGTTAGGGAATGTCGCACCCCGCGATTTGGGAATCTACGGCACACCGGAACAGGTCTATGCCGCGGCCTGGGATTGCCTGGAGAAAGCCGGTCATGGGAAGGGCTTGATCCTTTCGTTCGGCGGCGGTGTCTCTCCAAACACACCGGCGGAAAACGTGGACGCCATGTGCCGCGCGATCAAAGACTGGAATAACCGGCCTATTGAATAGTCCGTACATCTGAAATCGTATTCAACCAACGCCCGCGCCCCGGATGAATTATTTTGAAAAAAATCCGGCTGGGGCGCCGATTGAATGCGTTTCAGATCTTTATTAAGGAAGTAAACAAAGAGGCGATATGAGCAAAAAATGGATATTGCCGGAAGACCGATAC
>CALCQT010000045.1 GCA_937894825.1 uncultured Anaerolineaceae bacterium | reverse complement strand
CCACCGTCATCAACGGTGCGATGGAGAGACTTGCGGCCGAGGGTATCGCCCCGGGTAAACCGCTGCGGGTCTTCTTTTTGCCGGCTTCTGTGAATCGGAATTTTGATTTGCTTTCCGGTCCATATGATTTGCGTTTTGGCGATACATTCTATGACGGGCGCTGGTTTGAGAATTTTGATCAGGCTGAGACGCTGGCCCGCATCAGCGTTCCCTCCGTCCTGATCCATACCAGTTGGAGCTATTCCGCCGATGGAATATTGCTGGCGGCTATGAGCGGGGAAGACGCACAGCGGGCGCACGCGCTGATTGCCGGAAACGAGCTGATTTCGGTCAAGTCCGGTCATGATTTCCATTATGAAAAACCGCAGGAGTTTATCCGCATATTGCTGGATTTTCTTCAGGCGCATCCGGAGGATAATCAGGCGCCGGAATTTTGATGCCCGAAGCATGGATGAGGCGCCAAAATTGAACAACGAGTTTGTCATGTCGAATCCCGACGGGATGCCAGAAGGCGTCCCGTCGGGGCCTGAGACATCTTCAAATACCACCATGGGTCTGAAATTCTCCAGAGGAGAGCTCTTCGAAAAAGAATGCAAGAAATTTTCACATTCTTGTGCTCAGGAAAATATCAGGCCCGAAATAAGCTTGCGGCGCCGCGCCGGTGCCGATCGCTCCGGCAAACATGGCGGCCAGCGCGACGGTGGCCCAGATCGCCAGCGAACGATGAGGCTTGTCGCGATAGCCGCCGATCATGATCAACGCCAGCGAGACAATAGAAAGCAGCACCACCGGCAGTGTAACGGCGTACAGGTGCATGACATCCTGAAAAGTACCACCTGCGGATCCGCCGGTTGAAAGGGGAAACAACGTATACCCGACTGCCGAAATCCAGTTCATCAGCGCGAAACAATAGATCCCGATCCGTATGGTTTTGTTGAGTCTTCCCCGGATAAATACGCAGACCATCATGACGCAGACAATCCCACCCAACTCGTACAGGCAGCTCAGTTGATTCCACAAAGGCAGCGAAGGCGCGTCTGACGCGCTCAAATCGCTGACAGCCTGTCGTTTCCAGTCATATCCCGGATAGGCCGCCGGAGCGAACAGGACTGCCGCCGTATAAGACAGCAGGCTGACAACCCCCAGCAGCCCAAGCCAGTTGATTAACTTTTTTTTAGTCATCTCTCTCCTTTACATCCACTCTCCGTAACGGCGGATATACAGCCGTTTGATCAACTGTCCGCAAAGCAGATAACCGCCCAGGATCAGCGCCAGCCAGGGTGCAAACGCGGCCGGCAACTGCATCATGTCGAACCCGACTGCAAGCCGGCTGAATCCAATGACGAGCGCGATGATTGCCACGACCGAGGTCGAGAAGATCAACGGCCAGGAAGGTTTGCTTTGCAGGAATGGGGTTTTCGCCGTGCGGATCATGTGAATGACCAAAACCTGGGATACGGTCCCGAATACAAACCATCCGCAGTGGAACAGCGGTGACAAGGGGATGGTATTCGCGCCCATAATCCACCACATAACGGCAAAAAGCAGAATATCAAAGACGGAGCTTAAGGGACCCATATACATCATGAAGGATTGAATGGAGCGTGTCTCCCATTTGCGCGGTTTCTGCAGGTATTCCGGATCCACGCTGTCGAACGGGATCCCCATCTGTGAGAAATCACATAGCAGGTTCTGCGCCAGAATCTGCACCGGCAGCATTGGCAGAAACGGCAGGAAGATACTGGCGACAATGACGGAAATCATGTTGCCGAAATTGCCGCTGGCAGCCATTTTGATGTATTTGATGATATTCCCGAAAGTCTGCCGCCCTTCAATGACGCCTTCCTCCAGCACCAGCAGGTCTTTTTCCAGCAGAATGATGTCCGCGCTTTCCTTCGCGATATCCACAGCGCTGTCGACCGAGATGCCGACATCCGCCTGCCGCAGCGGCGGTGCGTCGTTGATCCCGTCGCCGAGATATCCGACGGTGTGTCCCGCGCTTTGAAACGCACGCACCACGCGTTCTTTCTGCGCCGGCGAGAGTTTGGCGAACAGGTCACAGGTTTTTACCGCGTTCAGCAAGGCCGCATCGTCCATTGCTTCGACATCCCGTCCGGTCAGCACCAACGATGTGTTCACACCCACCTTTCCGCAGACTTTGATGGCAACGCCTTCACTGTCGCCGGTCAGAACAACAGTCCGCACGCCGTGATCGCGCAGTGCGCTGATCGCCGCTTTGGCACTTTCTTTCGGGGGATCCAGAAAACCAACGAAGCCGATCAATACCATGTCCCGCTCGTCGGCCACCCCGAAGGCGCTACTGCCCGGGACTTCATTTTTCTGCGCGACCGCCAACATTCGCAGCCCATCCGTATTATGTTTTTCATAAGTGGCCATCGCGATCCGGCGGGTTTCGTCATCCATCGGCCGGACGCCGCCATCGATCTCAATGAATGACGAAATCGCGACCATTTCCTCGACGGCGCCTTTGGTGATCAACTGACGTTTTCCGGTTTTATCTTCCAAAACCACACTCATTCTGCGGCGGGCGAAGTCGAACGGAATTTCATCCACCCGGTGGTACGCATTCGGAAGATCTCCCAAATTATATTCGTCAGCCCGGTTGATGATGGCAAGATCGATCAGGTTTTTCAGCCCGGTCTGGAAATAACTGTTGAGATAGGCATGGCGCAGGATTCGCATATCATCGTTCCCGTGCAGGTCCATATATTTTTCGAGCACAATTTTGTCTTCGGTCAGTGTGCCCGTCTTATCGGTACAGAGAATGTCCATTTCGCCGAAGGTTTGGATCGCGCTTAGCGTCCGCACCAGCACTTTGTGCCTGGACATGGAAACTGCGCCTTTGGCCAGTGTCGAGGTCATGATGACCGGCAGCATTTGCGGCGTGAGCCCCACTGCGATACTGATCGCGAAAAGCAGCGCATCCGTCAGATCGCCTTTCACCACGCCGTTAATGATAAATACGATCGGAACCATCACCAACATCATACGGATCAGCAGACCGCTGACCGATTCAACGCCGTTTTCAAAATTGGTTTTGGCCCGGTCACCGGAGAGGGATTTCGCCATCGAGCCAAAATAGGTTTCATTACCGGTTGTCAACACGATTGCACCGGCGCTGCCACTGACGACATTCGAGCCCATAAAGCCGATGTTCTGCAGATCTGTCAATGCGTCGCCGGTTTTGCTTTGTGAGTTGCTGAATTTTTCCACCGGATTAGACTCGCCGGTCAAAGCTGCCTGCGCCACGAAGGTGTCTTTGGTGGTGAGAAAGCGCACATCCGCCGGAATCATATCTCCCGCGGAGAGCTGAACGATGTCGCCGGGGACGACTTCATCCAGCGGAATTTCGATCAGTTTTCCGTCTCTCCGGATGCCGGTTTTGTTCGTAATCATTTGGGACAGCTTTTCGGCAGCGGCGTCGGAACGGCGGCTCTGCACAAAAGCGACCAAACTGGAGAGGGTGACCATGGCCAAGATGACAATAACGGTCAGGTAGTCCGCTTTGGCCGGGATGACCACATCGGTAAAATAATTAATCCCCGCAATAATGAACAAAATGATGTTAAATGGATTAATGACGGCTTCCCGCAATCGGTGGAGCGCCGTGATTTTGTTCCCTGCGGTGATCTGGTTTTTTCCAAATTCGTCCAGACGGGTTTCGGCTTCTTCCGTGGTCAGCCCTGCCGGCGTGGACGTCAGGCGTGCAAGAAGCTCCGTCTCCGACAAAAAAGCGAAGGAACGGAGTGTCTCTTCGGTATGGTGCTGTTTTTCCTGAACTTGAATAACTGTTTTTTTCTTGCCTAAGAGTTTCATAGGTTTTATTCCTTTCTGTTGCGTAAAAGAATTCCCGATGAAACCATGAAAAGGCAAAAACCGTCGGTCGGACGGAGGTTTGTGCGTTGGAAACTAATCCATCAGCAAGGATCTGCGATGGAGATTAACCCGCGGCAAAAACCGGTCAGTCGGTTCATGGTTCCACGAACGGGATTGAAGTGACTTATACTTCCAGGTTTGTCGTCCATCATTTCCTTCCTAAAAGATAAAATTGAGCGAAATCGACGCATAATCGCCTTCGGTCGATTCGATTTTATACTAACAATGCCGGTAAGTCAATAACCTCATTTCGAATCCACCGGCTTTGCTATTGAATGATTTCCCACTGGATTTATCCTGATTCAATGATTGAGTGAGAAAGCGCAGGCTGCAATGGAAAACAGAACGAATCGTTCAATCGATCTTAGCCGGAATGAAGCATTCCGGATCGGCGGTATCTCCGCAATTCTGTTGGCGGGGTGCTATATTCTTATCACCGGGCTGTACACCTTCGGCGGTGTCCTGACCGGCGGCGTTGAGGGTTGGCTTGCGCATCTCGCCGGCCATACAACTGCCTGGTGGGGCATTCTGTATCTCTCTGTATTAACCGATTTGCTTTTTTTGCCTGTCACATGGGCGCTTTATCACGCCCTGCAAAAACGCAATCAAAACGCGGTCCTTGCCGGCGCTGCATTTCTGGTGCTGTTTGTGTTTTTGGACCTGGCTGTGACCTGGCCGAATTATGCCGCGTTGATTCAGTTGGGTGGGAAATATAGCGCGGCCATTGATGAAATTCAGCGAGTGGCCGTGATTACCTCCGCGTCGATCCCTTTTGAAGTATTGTCGTCCGGGTTGTTCGGGGTCTATGCAATTCTGGCCCCTTCGCTGGGTATTCTTATTTTCGGAATCATCATGCTGAAAAGTGATTTTGGCAGGATAGCGGCCTGGCTGGGGATTGTGACCGGTATTTTGGGCGTTATCTCCGTTTTTGGACCACTGCTCGTTCCTTCATTGGGCATGGCTGCGGTATTAACATCTGTCTTTACGCTGGTCTGGTTTGTTTTTGTTGGACTGGCGCTGATAAGACAAAGCAAATCAATGCCGGACCCGATAAAAAGGTGACAGACTTTTTTTCATGATGACATCAAAGCACTTTCCCCGATTATACTTTTGGATAGATAAGTTGCCTTGTGATAAGCCAGCTTGCCAGAGAGGAGCTTTTGAATTATGAATGTACTTGTTGTCACGGCGCATCCCCGTCCGGAATCGCTGACCGGACAGGTCGCGGGAAAAATTGTTGAAGGGTTGGCTGCCGCTGGTCACAAATATGAGATCCTGGATCTTTATACGGCGGACTTTGATCCTCGTGTATTTCCGGTAGACGAACCGAATTACAGCGACCCGACAAAGCCCTATTCCGATGAAACCTTTCTTGAGATGGAACGGATTCGAAATCATGACGCCATCATCTTCGTGTTTCCGGTTTGGTGGCATAGTCTGCCGGCGATCCTGAAGGGGTATATTGATCGGATATTCAACTATGGTTTCGCTTATGGACCGGCTAAGCTGCCGGTGGAAAAAATCCGTTGGGTTGCGCTGGCGGGAGAATCAAAAGTCTCTTATAAAAAACGGGGCTATCATTTTGTTCTCGAGCATCATCTGAACACCGGTATCGCGTCCTATGTGGGCGTGCCGGATTCCGAAGTTGAGGTGATTTACACTTCTCCGGACGAGACCGCCACCGGCGAACAGGCGCGGCAGGCGCATTACGATAGGATCATGCGGGAAGCTTTTTTGATCGGGGAACGGTTTTAGACAGGTTTGGTGATTTGATATTGAACAGAATCAAAAGAACGGGGGATACACAAAGTCCCCGTTCTTTTTTTCGGTGTTTCATATCGAACGACTTATTATTAATGAAGCGGCAGCGCATCCACTTTTTTGATTTCGTCCATCTTTTCCTCCCCGATGCGAACCTGATAGCCGCTCATAACGCCGCTTTCAAAAGCCATTTCAGGGCCGGGGTGCCGCGTGTTCAGCTCTTTGAGGATGGTCAGGTTCCGTTCCGTATCACAATAATCCCCGAAAATGTCCTGCAGTTTCTTCAACGATGGCAGTGAAGAAGCATTTTCGATTTGGAGCAGTGGATTCAGCATGGTCAGCGCATAGCGCAGTTTCTTGAACTGAATTCGTATGGCGTG
>CALCQT010000044.1 GCA_937894825.1 uncultured Anaerolineaceae bacterium | reverse complement strand
TGGTATTTTTCCATCTTTTCGAATTACCGCGACCTGGCAGAAACTTCACTTCCGCTTCTGCTCAAAAAACAGGTTTTCAATTTTTCAGTCTTTCTTGAGGAGGGCACAATTATGAAAGGATTCGCAAAATACTTCACCCAAAAGCTGTTCTGGTATTTTATTACTTTCATCATTGCACTGCTATTAAACTTTATTTTGCCGCGCCTGATCCCGGGGAACCCGGTGGATTTGTTATTATCCGGAATGCTTTCCGGTATGACAGATATGAGCAAAGCGGCCGAAGTCCGGCAACAGACTTACGCGTATTTCGGCCTCGACAAGCCGCTGGTGCAGCAATTTTTCCAATATGTAGTCAACGTGTTCCGAGGCGACTGGGGCCGTTCCTTTGACCAGTATCCGCGACCGGTTTTGGACATCCTGGCAAGGGGCCTTCCCTGGACTGTCGCGATCCAGCTTCCATCGATCATCATCGGCTGGATCGTCGGGAACCTCCTCGGCGCTCTTGCCGCCTACCGCAAGGGCGTCTTCGACCGCACCATTTTCCCCCTGTCGCTCTTTCTGAGTTCAATCCCGGTTTTCATTCTGGCGTTAATGATGAAATATTTCCTCGGTGTCTATACCAATTGGTTCCCGATCCAGGGTGCTTACGCGGCGGAGTTGATGCCCAGCCAGTCACTCACCTATTACTGGTCTCTATTCAGGCACTGGCAGCTGCCGTTCATCGCCACCACACTGGTCATGATCGGCGGCCAAGCCATCGGGATGCGCTCCATGTCCCTCTATGAACTCAATGCCGATTATGTTCTTTATGCAAAGCTGTTGGGCATCCGGGAAAGTAAAATCACCGGATATGTTTTCAAAAACGCGATGCTGCCGCAAATTACCGGGTTGGCGCTTTCGCTTGGGACGATGGTCAGCGGCGCGTTGATTACGGAAATTGGATTCAGTTATCCCGGCATCGGGACACAGATGATGAAAGCGATCCGAAATGTGGATTACACGCTGATCTCCGGATGTACGCTTCTGATTTCGATCACCGTATTAGTGGCGAACTTCCTGATTGAAATCATTTACGGTCTGATCGATCCGCGCGTCCGGTCGTCGCAAATGGAGGATAACTGATGAATCTGAAAACGATGTTTCGTTCCTCTCGCTTTGTGACCGGATTCAGTCTGGTGATGATCGTCGTCTTTTACGCAATTTTTTATCCATTCGTCAACCGCGAAAACCCCAAAGCCGACCGGGTGGAAAATCCGCTGTACAAACAGACGGACCCGCTGCGGACTGCGCTCACCACCGAAGATTATGAAACGGCAAAGGAAGAAATCGAAGCGCTTTCCCAAACAGACAATGACACACTGCAGAAAGCTCTGATTGAGGTGAAGACAGCGTTGGATACCGGGCGCATCACAAAGGCGCTTTCCGGCGCCAAACAGGTCAAAAAAACCAACCCGCTCTACAACGAATTTTCCGATTTGCGCATCGCACTCGGTTTTGATCCGGCCATCCCGGCGGATGAATCGGCGGCGAGAGCGGAACTGGAAAAGCTGACAACCCACCACGGCAACGTTCTGGCTGCGGCGGAACTGTTGAAATCCGGTAAAACAGACCAACTGGATTCGCTGACAAAAGAAGATGACCTTCTGAAAGAAGAACTGAAACCGATTCTCGAAATGGAACCCTCAGAACAGGCTGAAGCCGCGGATGTGCTGATCGAAAATCATGAGAACACCTATAAATGGGTGCAGGAAATCACTGTGCGGCTGGACACAGAGAGCAATGAAGAGCCGCTCAAAGCGCTCGCCGCGATCCAGAAAACGCTGCTGGTGCCGAAGGACAGCCCGCCCAGCCGGGACTATCCGTTGGGGACGGACTCTTTCTCGCGAAACATTATTCTCGAAATGGCCTATGGGGCGCGGCTTTCGCTCTTTGTCGGCCTGTTGGCGGGGATCATCGCGACAGTCATCGGGCTGATCCTCGGCTTATATGCCGGATTCAAAGGCGGCCTGGTGGATAACGTGATCACGACCTTCACCAACACGTTTATCGTGATCCCGTCCATGGTGATCCTGATTTTGATTTCGGTTGCGCTGGGACAGGTCAAGTCCGGCTGGATCACCGGTCTGATCATCGGGCTGACCTCCTGGCCCTGGACAGCGCGAGCCGTCCGCGCGCAAACCACCTCATTGCGGCATCGTGACCATGTCAACATGGCACGAATCACCGGTTACGGGACCGCGCGCATCATCGTCACAGAGATCATGCCCTATATCGCTTCGTACATCGTGATGGCGTTCATTTTACAGGTGGCATCAGGCATCATGATGGAAGCCACGATCGCCATCCTGGGCCTCGGTGATCCCACCGCCATTTCGCTCGGACGGATGATCAACTGGGCCATGCAATACGAAGCCGTCCGCTCCGGACGCTGGTGGCAATTTATCCCGGTGGCGCTCTGCATCACATTCGTCACATTCGGGCTCTATATGATGAACAGCGGTATGGACGAAGTGTTCAACCCGAAGATCAGGAGTTGACGCCATGGCAAAGAAAACATTAGTCGTCAATGGATTAAAGACTTTTTATAAAACCCGCCTGAAAGAACGGGTCTGCGCGGTGGACGGGGTCAGTCTGGAGCTGGAAGCGGGGCGCATCCTCGGGATCGCCGGGGAATCCGGCTGCGGCAAATCTACACTGGCGCTCAGCCTGATGGGGTTCTATTTTCCGCCGCTGAACTTTGGCGAGGGAACGATTGAGCTCAACGGCGTGGACATCATGAAATTGCCGTATGAAAAATTGCGCACGGATTACCTGGGCACCCAAATCGCCTATATTCCGCAGTCAGCCATGAACGCGCTGAACCCCACGCTGCGCATCCGCAATTTTGTGATCGACATCCTGCAGGAACATCGCCCGGACCACTCTAAGGAACAGATGATCAATCTGGCCGAGGAAAAATTCAGATTTTTGAATCTTCCTGAGCGGGTGCTGAACGCTTACCCCAACGAACTTTCCGGCGGCATGAAGCAGCGCACCGTCATCGCGCTCTCCAGCCTGCTGAATCCGCAGG
>CALCQT010000043.1 GCA_937894825.1 uncultured Anaerolineaceae bacterium | reverse complement strand
AATAGTCGGTATAATAGCTATCTTCTATTCCGTGAAATTCAGAGCGCTGCAGTAGGAACAATGCTCCGCACCTTTTACAACGGACCAGCAGGCGATAACCGTCATCCCAGGTGTGCAAAAAATGGACAGCATTTCCATTTGAATCGAAGTATATATCGCCATAATTCTCCAGAACCTCGAAATCACGATTTTGCGCCGCTTCTTCAGCGGTCGCATATTGGAACAGACAGCAGGCATTCATTTTATTATCCTCCCAACAGCGGCTGATCATAGCCGAACAATACTTCGTTTATCTCGAAAATATCGTACTTCCCATTGACAATGAAATATTCAACGATCACATCCAACATCTGACTATGGGACAGCGCATAACCTGCCCGTTTTAGCAAGTCGTCCGTTTCTGTCAGGGATAATTCCAATGCCACGGCAAGCGCGAGGGCGGTGCGTTTGCTCGGTGTGTACCCCTTTCCAGTCCTTATTTTGGAGAAAAGCTTGCGGTCCAGGTTGGCTCGTTTGTAAACCTCAACATCTGTCTTGCCCTTTGCATCAATCAGCCGCAGCAGTGCATCCGAAAATGGATCATCAAGATTGTCCACCAAATCGTCAAGGCCGGAAGCCTTCGTAGAAGACGGCAAAGGGGCAGGAAAAATTAGCGCCTTTTCGACCTCCAGCAGGTGATACTCGTGCTGGTAATCCCGATGCTCATCCACATAATGCTCGTCAATGTAGCTTTCCACCTGGCCAAGCAGCGTCTCGCTGATTGCAAATGCCGCTTTATCAAACACGGTCAGATAGATGTCCAGATCGTGGTCCGAAAGAAATTCCTGGATCACTGAGATCGCCACGCGCAGCGCTTTATCCTTTGGATAGCTGTAGATACCGCTTGAAATCAGTGGGAAAGCGACGCTCTCGCATCCATTAGCAACCGCCAGTTTCAGACTGTTCCGGTAACAGGCGCGCAATTGTGCTTTCTCGCCGCTTTTGCCGCCATGATAGACAGGCCCGGGTGTGTGGATGATGTATTTTGCGGGGAGCCGGAAGCCGGGCGTGATAACAGCCTCGCCGGTCTGGATCGGCGCGAGTTTGTCACAGGCGGCTTGTAAATCAGAGCTGCCCGCCGCATTGAAGATAGCGCCGCACACCCCGCCGCCCATTTGAAGCGCTGTGTTGGCAGCATTGACGATGGCGTCGACCTTCATTTTCGTGATGTCCTGGCGGATGATGGTAAAAGGCATAGATACCCTCGACATGAATAATTATGTTATAGGAATGGATTTATTCTGTTTCTTGCAGGATTACCGACTAAATATATACTAAATTATAGCATCGGCTGGGAGCAACTCCGGTTACCTTATTCACAAAAGTCTATGACGGGGGATTTCCACACTTTTTAATGAAACAAAATGACAACAAAAACAAACAGAATATGTAAGCAATAGGTGGTTGAATTCCCTTTGTTTCAGATGTAGTATTAAGGAATGAGGTATGAAAAGTATGAATGATTCTAAAAATAATATTGCCACAAATCTGCGTTCTCTGCGGACCCGTCGCGGTTTCTCGCAAGCGGAAATCGCTGAACAAATTGGCGTGACACGGCAGGCAGTTGCGAAGTGGGAAAATGGCGGTTCTTTGCCTGACATTCTTAACTGTGAAGCGTTAGCCGATTTATTTGATGTGTCCCTGAATGAGCTGGTGCGTTATGACCCTGAACAGGAGGGGATTCCGATCGGTCCGAAAGATAAGCACATTTTTGGCACGGTAACTATCGGCGAAAGAGGACAAATCGTATTGCCGAAAAAAGCGCGGGACACACTCAAACTTCAACCCGGTGATACGCTGGTGGTTTTGGGAGACAGCAATCCGGCAAACGCGGGAACTGCGGTTGGCTGCCAATCCGAATTTGTATATCTACACCCTGCTGGGTGTGTTGGTGATCGTTCCGGCGTATCCTTATGGCATGGTGTTTCTGTTCGGCTGCCTGGCGCTGTATCTCAATTTCATGTACGGCCGGGAAACCAACGATATTTACTATACTGCGCTGCTGCCGGTGAAAAAGAGGGATACTGTGAAAGCCAAATGCCTGCTGATGGTTCTGGCTCAAATGACACAACTGCTGATTTCTTTGCCCTTTGCGGTGCTGCGCGTTCATATTCTGCCAGGCGGAAATCCGGCCGGGATTGAGGCCAATGTGGCTTACTATGGCTTTGGACTAATAATCTATACAATCTTCAATGTGGTTTTTTTGCCGCAGTTTTTCAAAACAGCCTATGGAATTGACAAGGCGTTCCTGCTGGCGATCATACCGGCTTCGATTGTTGTGATCATCATGGAAGTGCTGGTCCATTTTCCGCTGTTTGCGTGGTTGGACAGCGTTGCGCCGGATGCACTATTGCGCCAGTTGCCCATCCTGGCGGTTGGCGTCGTCGTATATGGCCTCGGAATGTTATTCGCATACCGGATTGCTGCCGAGCGTTTTGAAAAAGTCGATTTGTAGAAATTTTGTCCAGTGCTTTGTCAGGAAAAACAGGCCACAAGCAAAGATGACGTGTGGAGATTTCCTTTATACAGGCTTTCGTAATTGTGGCTGTTTGGGGCTTTGGGCACTATGCTGCAAAGCTTCAAAATGAAAGCTTGTGACCCCACCAGTCCTGCATCAGCATTCCCACGCCGCATATTTCAGATCAATCGAAGCTCTGCTACTGCGCGTTGATCCGGGCGGCTTGGGGGACGATGGGACGGATCTGTTAATGATAGTAATAAAAAATACGGAAATATCATGGTTTTTATGGCAAGCGGGAATAAACTGATTTAAAATGGCAGTTGAGACGATGTCCAATATGATAAAAGATTATAAGCGCCATGTGAACACATACCGCTTTTTTAAAGCACTTCTTTCGCCCTTTTTCAGGTGGCTGTTCAGAATACATTCCCAGCCTGCTCCCGAACTAAAAAGTCCATACATTGTACTGGCAAACCACAACGCAGATCTCGACGCTGTTATCATACATTTAAGCTTCAAGGATCTTTTGTATTTTGTTACAAGCGAACATGTGTTTCGCGCGGGCTTTGCCTCATGGCTTCTCAAAATATTTTTTGCTCCCATCTCCCGGCTCAAAGGAGGAACCGACCTTAGTACGGTCAAGGAGGTCGTACGGCGGCTGAAAAACGGCATGAACGTATGTATATTTGCAGAGGGGAATCGCTCTTTCAACGGCCTCACTTGTCCAATTCCATTATCAACCGGCAAGCTTGTCAAAGCCAGCGGCGTGCCACTGATTACTTATAAATTCGAAGGCGGTTATTTTACCACGCCGCGCTGGGCCTATACCATGCGACAGGGCCGCATGCGTGGTTATGCGGTTAACGTGTATTCAGCGGAACAACTCAAAATCATGAGCGTGGATGAAGTAAACGCTGTGATCGCTGCCGACCTCTTTGAGGATGCCTACGCGCGGCAGGCAACGGAAAAGGTGCGGTTTAAGGGCGATCGTCTCGCTGAAGGGCTTGAAACGGCACTGTTTTTATGCCCTGAATGTGAACGCTTTAACACGCTTCACAGCCGCGGTAACGAATTTTTCTGTGATTGCGGGCTTAGAGCAGTTTATGATGAATATGGGTATCTGAGCGGTGCGCCGTATTCGACCATTACGGAATGGGATGTCTGGCAGAACGGCAAGCTTGCTCAGATTGCTTCCAATCTTGGTGGAGAAGCCGCTTTCGCGGACACCGGTGTCATGCTGGTGCGCGTCCATGCTGATCACAAAAGCGAGATTATTGATTCGGGTGCTGTTGCCATGTATCGTGATCGCATTGTATGCGGAAACCTGACATTTTTCATAAACGATATTTCGGATATGGCAATCTATGGCCGTGCGAATATAACGTTTACGTACGATGACAGGCATTATGAAATCATTTCCGATGCTCGGTTTTGTGGACGGAAATATTTGGAACTATATAGCCAACTGAAAGGATAGAGGTGACCTATGGATTTTTCTTTATCGACCGGTGAAAACGGCAAGCGGTCTCGCCACTCATGGTATTTTTATGATTTCGGCAATTCTGCCTATGCCGCGATTATCCTTCTTGCAGTATATTCCGCCTATTTTAAAGGTGTTGTTGTGGGTGGCGCGGAGGGAACCCGGCTTTGGGGGATTTCGGTCGGTGTGGCGGCAGTTCTGGTCGCGATCATGTCGCCGATTCTTGGCACAATTGCCGATTTCACAAAATCTAAAAAGAAGCTTCTGGTGATCTTCACCGCGATCTCGGTTCTATTTACCGCTTTGCTGTTCTTTGTGGGCGAAGGGGATGTGTTTATCGGGATGCTCTTTTTCATTTTGGCAGAGATCGGCTATCGCGGCGCTCAGGTTTTTTATGATTCTCTGCTGACGGATGTTTCAACGCCAGAGTCGGTTGGTTCTGTTTCGGGGAATGGATGGGCTTTCGGCATGATTGGCGGCATTATTGCCCTGCTCATCGTGCTTGTGCCCATTCAATTGATTGGGAATCAGATGATCCCTTATGCGTTTTTGATCACAGCTATCTTCTATCTCGCCGCGTCCATCCCGACCTTCCTCTGGGTTGAAGAAAAGCATGAGCCAGAGCAAATTCCACCAGGCAAAAATATCATTGTTCTTGCGTTTGAAAAGCTGGCGCAGACCTTCCGTTCCGTGAAGAAGCATAAAGAATTCGTAAAGTATGCGGTTTCCTTTTTGATCTACAATGACGGGATCATGATGCTGATGGATTTTGCCGCGATCATTGGCGCTACGCTCTTTGGAATGAAACAGACGGAATTGATTCTCTTCGTTGTGCTCATTCAATTTTCCGGCGCGCTTGGTGCATTGCTTTTTGGCAAAATCTCCGATAAAAAGAGCGGTAAAGAGGCCATTCTCATATCCCTTGTAATTTTGACCGTCTCCGTCACGGGCTTGTTTTTTGCCAGGGAAGTTCTTTGGTTTTATGTGATTGGATTTATTGCGGGATTCTCGCTTTCCGGTGCACAGGCTGTCAGCCGTTCCATGGTGAGCCAACTTGCCCCGGTTGCGCAATCCGCCGAGTTTTACGGGTTCCTGTCCGTTGCCGGCAGAACATCGACTTTTGTCGGGCCACTGGTATTCAGCACGATTTCCTACCGTATGCACAACTGGTACGCGAACCGTGGTGTTGAAGCAACACTGGCCGAGCAGTATGGGCTCTTTTGGGCAATCGGCTCCATCGCCGCTTTCCTTGTGGTCGGGATGTTTCTTCTGCTCTTTGTAAAACGCATTTCCGTCAAGGATACGATCAGGGGCTGATTCCCAATGCTTCAAACGAAGAAAAATATGTAGCGGGTGTCCCCAAATGTGGAAAATGAAGCTTTTGGGGCAGGGTTTACGACTGAATAGAATCCGAAAAGGTTGTAAAATCTGCATTTTGGGACACCATCAATGATGTAACAGACTTTGTATACATTTTGATTTTCAATTTAACATCCATAACACGAGGCCATCCCAATATAAGTAATCTGCATTGCAATTCCTGTTTGCTTGCGAAATGGAATTTTAAACCCATAGTGTCAAGTTTTTATGCATAAAAAAAGACATACGGTTCCCTCGACTGGAAAGTATGCCTCTTGGTGGTAAAGGTGTGGTTGGTCACGGCATGAATCGGCGCTTTATTTCTCCTCTTTTTAATTACATGAATAGGTGACGCCGCATACTTGCCATAGAAATCTTCCGGCAAGTTTCTCTGCCATTTCCGACTTTGGATAATAAAGGATGATTTGCTTGTACTGGATTTCTCCCTATTTATTGTCTCTCAATAGCCTCGCATGGTGTCATCAATCAGACGGCTGCCGGATATGCGTCTAGAGCGAAGCAGCTTTGCCACCGAATCGATAACACCGGGCGAGGCAGACATATAGTAATACGCCCGATTCCCGTGCTGATCGGCCAGTTTCGCAAGCTGTTGCTGCGTCTCATCGGACGCGGATGCTTTAAATAGTGACATGGATGGATTGTTATCAACAATGGCTTGAATCTCATCACCAAAGAGATAGAAATTTGGTGATGAATAGACGATATCGACGGGCCGGGCCTGACTGTGTGCCAATTCCTTGACAAGCGCCCGTACCGGTGTGATGCCCACTCCTCCCGCAAACAGCACGATGGGTGAATGCTCATCCCGGACGCGAAACCATCCGAAAGGACCCTGTAACGACACCGGATCGCCCGGTTTAAGGGAAAGCAAAGCTTTTTTGAACAGGCTCGTTTCCTTTCCGGTTCTGGTGCCGAACAGCAGAACGCCATCCTGCTGTATGGACGCAATTGAGAAGAACCGGTATTCCTTCCTGACAGCCTCATAATCGGGCAGCCGGAGCATCACATGCTCGCCCGCGTTCCAGGAAAATCCTTCGGCGGGCTTCAGCACAATCACATAATAATCGCTGTTCGGATTTGCAATCGAAACAACTGTCGCCACAGTTTTGCGCATCATTCC
>CALCQT010000042.1 GCA_937894825.1 uncultured Anaerolineaceae bacterium | reverse complement strand
CCTACACGACGCTCTTCCGATCTATGGCTGCGATGACCGCAAAGTCTTCTACATTCCCCAAACGGGAGTTGAATGCGGCAGCTGATTTTGCGGATGCCAATGGTATCCGGCATATTGTTTTTGAGTCTGAAGAACTTTCGATTGGCGGATTTGCACAGAATCCGCGTAATCGATGTTATTTGTGCAAAAGCGAACTCTTTACAAAGATGAAGAGCATCGCGAAAGAGAACGGCTTTGAGCATGTGGCTGAGGGATCCAATATGGATGACCTGGGCGATTATCGTCCGGGATTGCAGGCGGTCTCAGAGCTGGACGTAAAAAGCCCGCTGCGCTACGCGGGGTTGACAAAGGTTGAGATCCGGCAGCTTTCCAAAGAGTTGAATCTGCCAACCTGGGATAAACCTTCCTTTGCCTGCCTGTCATCCCGTTTTGTTTATGGCGAGGTGATTACACAGGAAAAGCTGAAGATGGTCGAAAATGCGGAGCAGTTGTTGTTAGATAAAGGGTTTCGCCAGGTCAGGGTTCGTATCCACGACAAAATGGCGCGGATTGAAGTTAATCCGGACGAGTTTTCAAAGTTGATGGATCCCGAAAAAAGAGATTCCATCCGGGAGCAATTTAAGAATTTGGGATTTACATACGTTACGGTTGACTTACAGGGGTATCGGACCGGCAGTATGAACGAAACACTTTCCCCCAATTGAGTTGTTTTCTGGTTTTCTGGAATGCTTCTGATGTCCCGCAAAATTGGCTGTCATCAATTTTTTCGATTTGGCAAAAAGCAATTGACAGTACCTGGGATCTGAATATAATATGCTTATTATGAAAAAAGATATTTCATTTTCGATGATGTGTATGGAGAATAAACGAGAGAACCCATTCTGATCGTTTTTTTGACATTAGAAAATGAACGGGGTCTCTTAATAAGAAGACCCCGTTTTTTTATTAAATATTTGTAACGGTTTTACATTGATGACATTTATCGCCAAACTTATGAAAGGAGCAGATATGAACAACAGCAAAACATTTGCGAAGCAAACTCAGTATGTTTCAATAGCGATGCCTATGGGCATGTGTATGTGTATGGCTATGATGAACGCAATGAAGCTGCGGGGTTCTATGTTTATAAGTTGACAGGCTGATATTACCCAGGTCAAGAGAACTTAACGGAATCCTCGTATAAAAGGGTTCCGTTTTTGATTAAAGGCCTTATTTAGAAAATTTATCCGGACGGACCCTGACACGAACAAAAAGAAAAAATCAAACGGCGAGAGCCGAAAAAAATGAAAGAGGAAAAAATGTCAGAAAATCATGAATGGAAGTTTGAGACAAAACAATTGCATGTTGGCCAGGAACAGGCCGATCCGGTATCCGATGCTCGGGCAGTGCCGATTTATCAGACAACGTCTTATGTATTTCATAACTCCGCCCATGCTGCGGCACGATTTGGGCTGGCGGATCCGGGGAATATTTATGGACGTTTGACAAACACGACGCAGGATATTTTTGAACGTCGAATTGCGGCACTGGAAGGCGGCGTCGCCGCTTTGGCAGTGGCTTCCGGTGCGGCCGCGGTGACTTATGCGATCATCAATATTGCGCATGCCGGTGATCATATCGTTTCTCAGAAAACAATTTATGGCGGAACTTATAATCTTTTTATCCATACCCTGCCGCAATACGGTATTTCCACCACATTTGTTGATCCGGACGAAGAAGATGCTTTTGAAAATGCCATCACCGATAAGACCAAAGCATTATTTATTGAGACGATTGGAAATCCGAATGCGGTTTTGACAGACGTTGAAAAAATCGCGGCGATTGCGCATAAACATAAGATCCCGTTGATCGTAGACAGCACATTCACGCCTCCGAATGTGCTGCGGCCTATCGAATATGGCGCTGATATTGTGATTCACTCCGCGACAAAATTTATCGGCGGCCATGGAACAGCCATCGGTGGCGTCATCATTGACAGCGGTAAGTTTGACTGGGAAGCCAGCGGAAAGTTCGAGGACCTGGTCAATCCGAATCCGTCTTATCACGGGATCAGCTTTACAAAGGCGGTGGGCGCGGCGGCGTACGTTACCCGCATCCGTGCGATCCTGTTGCGCGATACCGGCGCGACGCTGGCGCCGGTTCATGCCTTCATTTTCCTGCAGGGTTTAGAAACCTTGAGTTTACGAGTCGAACGGCAAATCGAAAATACCCTGAAAGTGGTTGACTATCTGGTAAAGCATCCGAAGGTTGAGAAAGTGAATCATCCTTCCCTGCCGGATCATCCGCATCATGAATTGTATAAAAAATACTATCCCAATGGTGGCGCAAGTATTTTCTCTTTCAACATCAAAGGCGGTGTGGCGGAAGCACAGGAATTTATCGACCGGTTGAAGATTTTCTCCTTACTCGCGAATGTCGCTGACGTGAAAAGCCTGGTAATCCATCCTGCGACGACGACACACTCACAATTATCGGAAGCGGAATTGGTTGATCAGGGTATTTATCCCAATACGATTCGCTTTTCAATTGGCGCTGAGCATATTGGCGATATTCTGGCGGATATTGAGCAGGCTTTCAACGGTTAATTTCACCGTTTTATTCATTTGATTTTTTACAGAGAATAAGTTTTTGGGGAGGTGTCATTAAAAACAATTAATCGTTCAGAATCTCAGTACATAACCAGCTTCATTACTCCTTATATTTGAGGGCAAGTGTGTTTCATCCATACTTGCCCTCATCGATTAAAAGGACCGGGAAGAAAATTTTGTTTGTGGATTGGCGATTTTGCCGGATAAATGGTTGTACAATAATGGCAGGAAATAATCCACTTCGCTTCCTGTGATAAACTGAACCTAACGCTATATGATTCGCTGCTGTTGTGAGAGGATTGAGAAATTACGTTGAACAGAACAATTTTTTCGTATAATAGGTACAGATTTGGCCCTCCTGTTTTGAGTATTATAAAGGAGCGAAGTTTACCTTCCGGTTGAAAACTATGCCGATTTTAACTGATTGGATCGTTCCATTAGATGTTGACGACGTGTTTGCGGGTCAGGGGGCTGACCCAATGATCATTCGCCGGCGATCACCCCATTTAATTCCGATAGCCGAGCGCGCTCTTGGTGAAGCGCAATTGTTGATCCGGAATATTGTCATTTATAAGCTTCTGGATGTTCAGGAAATTTCGCATAACCAGTTGAAATTGACCGATGATCATGTGTTGCACGGTGATTTTATTGTTACGCACCTTGGGAATGCGGTCCGTGTTTATGTGGGTGCGTGCACAATTTCTGAAGCGTTGGAACTCCAGAGTGCCAGAACCATGAAAGCAGATCCTGTATATGGGATGGCACTGGATGGCGCCGCATCTTCAGCTATCCAAAAATTGAGTGATGCTGCCAATGACCGTTTTTCCGCATGGGCCGCGGAAGAAAATCTGCAGACTACGATTCCATTAAGTCCAGGCATGATTGGCTGGACAATAAAAAGCGGACAGCAGCAGATTTTCGATATATTGGCGGATGTTTCACAAGCAGTCCGTTTGACCGAATCATCACTGATGCGTCCGTTGAAATCACTTTCTTTTGTTATTGGGATTGCTCCCGAAGTGGCTTTCAAGGGGGAACCCTGCCAGTTTTGTTCACGCCGGGGTAACTGTGCATTTCGTAAAAGTCGCGTTGGAAATCGTCCCTGTTTACCCTGACCATTTAACATAATATTTTAGCTGTTGTTTGCATGTCTTGATGCGCGGAAAAGATCCTGTTTTATGCTGCTTAAAATGGCGTCCATGTTATAATTGTGCCAGAAGTTATTTATTTCACAAAGAAGAGGAAAATATGAACCTTTTTGATTTTCGTGGGAAAGTGGCTGTGATCACAGGCGCTTCCAGTGGATTGGGCGCTGATGCTGCCCGGGGATTTGCGGAACACGGTGCGGACGTGGCGTTGCTTGCGCGCAGAAAAGAAAAGTTGGATGCATTGGTTGAAGAGATCAATGCAAAAAATGGCGGGAAGGCTTTCGCTGTCGCCTGTGACGTTTCGGATGAAGCCGAAACGCAAGCCGCTGTGGAAGCGGTTTTAGCACATTGCGGGAAAGTTGATATTCTTCTGAACAATGCCGGCGTTGCTTTTGGCGGATCTGTTGAATCCATGACCGATGCGGATTGGGATCGCGCGATCGATGTGAATTTGAAGGGGATTGTCCATACCTGTAAATATATCGTTCCCGGTATGCGTGAACGTGTCTATGGGCGTATTATTAACATTGCCTCGGTTAATGCGTTCCTGGCGGACAAATCGCCTCAATTATGGCGCCATGCTTATAATATGACCAAAGCGGGTGTGATCGGTCTGACCCGTGGTCTGGCCGGATCTTATACGCAGTTTGGCATCACGGCGAATGCAATTTGCCCCGGGCTTTTTGAGACGGAAATGACTGAAAACACTTTATTCAAGGCTTCTGAATTCTTGAAAGCGTATAATGCCTTATGCCCTGCTTCCCGACCCGGTGAAAAGGGAGAACTAAACGCGCCGATTCTTTTCTTTGCTTCGGCAGGATCCGGGTATGTTTCCGGTCAATATTTGCTGGTAGACGGTGGTTTTTCAATCGTCTAAACA
>CALCQT010000041.1 GCA_937894825.1 uncultured Anaerolineaceae bacterium | reverse complement strand
CGAACAGCTGTTTGGAATTATTAATACCGCAGCCACGCGCCCGCAACTTATTAATAATTCCAAACAGCTGTTCGACTTCCACTTCGGTCAAAGATGAGGTTGGTTCATCAAACACGATCACACGGCTGTTAAACGAAACCGCCTTGGCAATCTCCACCATCTGGCGCCGCGACACCGACAGGCTGCTGATTTTCGCGCGCGGGTCCACCTGGATGTCCAGATCATCAAAAATCGCGCGCGTCATTTCATACATCTTTTTATGGCTGATGCCTCCCAAAATGTCTTTCGGGAACCGGCCCAGCCAGATATTTTCCATCACCGGGCGTGTATGGACCTGATTCAGTTCCTGATGCACCATCGCAATGCCTGAATCCAGTGCCTGCCGCGGTGAACGAAAGTTCACTTCCACACCATCCAGCTTAATTACGCCTGAATCCTTTTGATAGATTCCAAACAGGCACTTCATCAGCGTGGATTTTCCCGCGCCATTCTCGCCCATCAGCGAATGGACGGTTCCCGCTTTGACAAACAGGTTAACGTCATCCAGCGCCTTTACGCCCGGGAATTCTTTAGATATTCCTCGCATTTCAAGCAAGTATTCGCTCATTTGTGCGCCATCACCTCACTTTTTTTGATATGGATGCCCAAAAGGCAGTGGGAACGCAGTGCGCTAAGTATATAGTGACCCTATGTAGGGGCGACCATCCCCGTCAGGATGCTTCGCGATGGTCGCTTGGTTCGCGGTACGCGGACATCATCAATTGTGAATCAGGCTCTCGCCATTCTGTTCACAAACGCTACACACTCGCCCGCCATAGACGGACCGGGCGATCATCGCGTCGTCACCCTATAACACAAGACTCTTTGGACACTCAAATCATTTATAGAAAAGTGGGCGGTCACAATGTGGCCGCCCGAAATATTGAAATCTTCGTTTACTCGCCAGTATAGATCGCATACGGGATACGGATCTTCGCGACGCCTTCGTCGACATTGAAGTCCGCAGTATTCGCCAGCAGATCTTCGCCAGCCTGGATGTTCTTCGCCAGGAACAGAATACCGCTGGCCATACCGACCGCGTCCTGCTTGATCGTTCCGGTCATCTTACCGTTCTTGATCGCGTCCTGAGCAACGGCAGTGGCGTCCACACCGAACACCGGGATATATTTCTCGGCGTCTGTACCGGTGTTGTAGCCCTGTTCGTTCATGGATTCAATCGCGCCCAGTGCCTGATCATCATTGTTGGCAACAACGATTTCAATATCGCCGCTGTCAAGGGAGAAGGTGGTCAGCGCGGTGTCCATCAGGTTTTTCGCGTTTGCAGCAGACCAGTTCCCATAGAGGTAGTACGGGCTGATGCCGTCCTGTTCCTGGGTAGCATCGGTCTGGTTCGCTTTGGAAGGAGCCAGCTGGTAGCCGCTGTCCGCGAGCAGTTCATTGGCGTTCTGGACCGAATATTTGGTCCGGCCAAACGCTTCAGCGTTGCCCAGTTCACCACGGAACATCAAATAAGAAATTTCTTTGTCGCCGTTGAGGTCATATTTTTCAAAATTGCCTTCCGCCTGCAGGAATTCGGCAATCATCTGACCCTGCATATAACCGGCTTCGTCTGCGTCTGTACCGACAAATGCGCATTTTTCGTAGCTGTTCACTACCGCGTCAGATACTTCACGATTGAAGAAAACGACCGGAACATCCTGTGCCTTCGCCGCGTCCACAATCGTTTGTGCAGCTTCGTCAGAACCGGTTGTGACGATATTGACGATCAAAAGATCCGTACCGCGGGTCAATGCAGTTTCAACCTGCTGGGTCTGTTTCCCCTGGTCCGAAGCGCCATCGTAGAAGTTATAAATGAACAGATCGCTTGCTTCCTTAAGTTGCTCCTCCATCGACGCGCGTACGCTGCCGATATATGTATCAGAGTAATCATAGAAAAACACGTCCACCTGAGCGGGGGCGTCCTGAGCCATGGCAATTGAAGCCACAGACAGAACCATTACAAGTGCAATAACCATCATAAAGACTTTTTTCATTGATATTCTTCCTCCTATATTTTTGTTCACTTTTTTTGATCCGGGACCGCTCCATCACATCAGAGACGCCCCGCAGATCCACGAGATTAAGGCCGCGCTCCATAATAAAGTTTTAATCGACAACGGATAATAGATTTCGGTACAGCCCGCTCAAGACGAAAACGGTCGAGACCACACCCATGCCCTTGTGCAAATTTCACACGTTCTTGGCATATTCAGGAACAACTTACTATGCCGGGACCAGGGACAGCCGACGCTTCTCCAAGGCTGCCACCGCTATTAGCCTTAAACCGAAACGCGACAACGTTACATTTAGCACCAA
The DNA here is from genome assembly GCA_937894825.1 of uncultured Anaerolineaceae bacterium. GTDB lineage: Bacteria > Chloroflexota > Anaerolineae > Anaerolineales > Anaerolineaceae > Flexilinea. The sequence continues at coordinate 6,259 of CALCQT010000041.1, read as the reverse complement.
AAACGCAAGGTTTTCCGCGCAAATCAGAGAAGAAATCACTTACCTTACCAGACTTCGCCCGAAAACCTGAAGAAGAAATTGCACTTTCCAATTTTTCTTCAGTAAAGGCTTTGTGTTTTTGATCCTGCTATAATATTAACATTAACGGAAGAAAAAATCAATAAGACTCACGGCATGCAACTTGAATTTCGCAAATTCCCTCCACAGGTTAAGGTAAATTTATAATTCATTCTTTATACAAAGCAAAAAGAGTGAACTCCAGGCGCCGCACTGTTATTTTTCTCACAGGATCATCGAATCAAATTGCGCTCCGCCATGCAAACATCGGTTACCGGCCTAAGTATAGGCCTGTGTCGGACAGAATAACCGTCCGACACATTTTCGGCCTCCGTGATTCACGGCCTTATCCCGGAAACAGGGCGTCATAACCCGCAATGCTGTTCCGGCGGCCCTGCTCCGTCAGTTTCACCATCCCGCCGGAGAACGCCACAGATTTCTCCCGGATCAGTATCCGAATAATTTTCTCCGCAAACGCGGCATCCCAGTTCATGTGCAGCCGGATCGTATCAATGCCTGCCTCCCGCGCCTCCACATCACTGCCTTCATGATAATAAAGATGAAACAGGAGCGCCAATTTTGCGAATTCGATTTTCTGGTTATATCGTCGCCGGAGCGCATGAATCAACCCTCGGCGCGGAGCAAAGATGAATGTCAGTAAAAAGATCACGCCGATCGTCACGGCCATACTGCCGGCGATTGATACATCCAACAGCATCGCTGCCTGATATCCCAGGATCCCGCTGGCCGCCCCGATCAGTCCGCTAAGAATCAGCATCCATTTCAGGTCATCCGTCAACAGATACGCCGTAACCGGCGGCCCGATCATAAACGCCACCACCAGAATCGAGCCGACTGCCTGAAAGACCCCGACCGCTGTGAGCGAGACCAATGTCATCAGCCCATAATGCACCAGACCGGGCATGAAACCCAACACAGCTGCCAGCATCGGATCAAACGTGGCGATCTTCAACTCCTTGAAAAAGATCACAACCACCGCCAGGTTGATCAGCAACAGTGCTCCGGTGGTATAAATCGCTTTGGCGCCAATATCCCTGCCCGCCACCACCATCCGGTCAAAGGGCGCAAAAGCCAGTTCGCCCAGCAACACCGAATCCGTGTCCAGGTGCACCGATCCCGCGTAACGCGTGATCAGGATGATCGCGATGGAAAAGAGCAGTGGAAAGACGACCCCGATGGCGGCGTCCTCCGCCAAAAGCTTTGTCTCAGCCAGCATCTCGGTCAGCCAGACCGTGACGACACCCATCAATGCCGCTCCGAGGATCAAAAGCGGCGAGGACAGGTCGTGCGTCACAAAGAAGGCCAGCACGATGCCAAGCAGAATCGTATGCGTGATCGAGTCCGCCATCATCGACATCCTGCGCAGCACCAGAAACACACCGGGCAGCGCACAGGTCACCGCGACAATAACCGCGATCAGTTGAATTTCAAATTGTGGGGACATCCGGTGACCCTCCTTCCATCCGGAACAGCAGCCGGTTCTTCCGGCGCCGGTTCGCCCGGTACAGAATCCCGCGGCCCGGAGCAAATAAAATGCTGATCAGCACGATGCCACTGACGCAAACCACGATGGATGGACCGGTCGGCAGTTTCGGCACCAGCGAACTGGCGGCTGTCCCGGCCACACCGGACAATGCGCCGAAAAATGCCGAAAGCGTCACCATCACCCCAAGCCGGTTCGTCCATTGGCGCGCGGCCACGGCAGGCGTAATCAGCATCGCGCTCATCAGAATCACGCCGACCGTCTGAAGTCCGATGATGATCGCTACCACGATCATGAACGACAAAAGCAGATTCAGCTTTTGAGATGAGAAGCCGAGCGTCTGCGCGAAATCACTGTCAAAGGTAAAGACCATGAACTCTTTCCAGAACAGGACGACCAGCGCCAGCAGAACCACACCGCAAACGGCCATCACAATGATATCCCGCTGTAACAGCGTCGAGGCCTGGCCAAAGATGAAACGGCTCAGTCCGGCCTGGTTGGAATTGGGGATCTTCTGCACATAGGTCAACAGCGCCAGCCCCAGTCCGAAGAACACAGACATCACCAGCGCCAGCGCGCTGTCGAACTTGATGCGCGTGTATCGCACAATGCTGATCATTAAGATTGTGGCCAATAGCCCGGACACAATCGCGCCCAGCAGCAGGCCTTCGGTGTTTTTGACCCCCAGCAGGATAAAAGCCATCACAACGCCGGGCAGCGCGGAATGGGAAATGCCGTCGCCCAAAAGGCTTTGCTTTCGCAGCACGGCAAAACAGCCCAAGACGCCGCTGATCAGCCCCAGTAAGGCCGAGCCGAGCGCAACGGTCTGAAACGTATAGTCACTGAACAGAAAAATCAAGGTATCCATATCACGCCGCGCTCCTCAGCAGCGTACCGGTACTGCGGTAAGTCTTTTTCAGATTTTCATCATCAAAAACTTCGCTGACCGGTCCGCTGGCCACCACCTGCAGTCCGCCACCGTCTGCAGGTCATGATGCACGACAATGACCGTTTTGCCCTGATCCCTGAGTTCCTTCAATAGTTGAACGATCGCTTTTTCCGTCTGTGCGTCCACGCCTTTGAAAGGTTCGTCCATAAAATAGATTTCCGCTTCCTGCGCCAGCGCGCGGGCCAAAAAGACCCGCTGTTGCTGGCCGCCGGAAAGCTGGCTGATATGGCGGTCGGCATAGTCATCCATACCGACCTTTTTGAGCGCCTGGCGGGTCAGCGCATAGTCCTCCTTGCGGGGGCGTCTGACCCAGCCAAGCTTTCCATAGCATCCCATCAGCACAACGCTTTCCACAGTAGCCGGGAAATCCCAGTCCACACTGCTGCTCTGCGGCACATACCCGATGCGGGTTTTCAGCGAACGCAGGTCCTGTGTTTCGCCATTGATACGGATCGAGCCGGAGACCGGTTTCAGCAGCCCCACGATCGCTTTGATCAAAGTTGATTTTCCCGCACCGTTCGGCCCGACAATCGCCGTCAGTTTCCCTTTGGGAAACTTCAAATCGATATCCCACAGGACCGGTTTTGTGTCATAGGCAACCGTGAGGTCTTCCACTTCCACTGCATACTTTGTTGTCATGTCGATCATTCATACTTCCTTTTAGAGTAAGGCGTCCACGATTGTGTCAATATTCGCCCGTAGCGTCTTGATATAGCTCTCCGTGCCGGAAGCCGCATCACCCAGTGAGTCGGAATACAGCTCACCGCCGATGGAAACGTCGAATCCTTTCGCCTTCACAGCCGCCTGAAGGGCCTCGATCGTTTTGGAAGGCACAGAAGATTCAATAAAAATGGCTTTGATCTGCCGTTCGACAATAAAATCAGCCAGCCTGCTGACATCGGCCGTTCCGGCCTCTGCCGCTGTGCTGATGCCCTGCAGACCCCGCACTTCAAACCCATAAGCCTGACCAAAATATCGAAACGCATCGTGCGCCGTGATCAGCACGCGCTGCGCTTCCGGCAATTCGAAAACCCGACCGCGGATATAGGCGTCCAGTTCGTCCAGTTCCTTCAGGTATTGTTCCAGGTTGGCGCCGTACAGCTCGGCATGCACCGGATCGGCACTGGAAAAGCCATCAGCGACAAACTGAGCCGCCTGTTTCCAGAGTGTCACATCAAACCAGATATGCGGATCATAAACATTCGGATCATCTTCGGATGTCAGCAGCACTGTTTTATCCAAACCGTCCTCTATGCGGATCACATATACACCCTGACGATTAAGATTTTCAAAAATCTCGCCCATCTTCCCTTCCAGATGCAATCCGTTATATACGACAATGTCTGCCCGCTGCATCAGCGTAACATCACCCGCGCTGGCCTGATAAAGGTGCGGATCGATACCGGGACCCATCAGCCCATCGACCGCGATCTGATCGCCGCCGATGATACGGGACAAATCCGCCAGCATGGTCGTGGTCGCCACCACGTTCAGCGTATCATCAGAAGATTGTGCATTCACACTTGAATACACAAGTCCGGAAAGAATTAAGGTAATCGTCAGGGCCAGGCCCAATATACTTTTTATTTTTTTGTTCACTTCGTTCACTTCGTTCACCTCGTTCACAATGAGTCTCCTCGTTAGAAAATCGTATTGTTCGTATCAGGATCATGGATCTGATCGACATAGATCTGACAGGCAGCTTTATAGCTGATCTGAACGTTCCGTCCGTCCAGATCCAGCGTTAACGGCCCCTCGTAAGGGGCGATCGCAAGAACAGCAACCGGACTTCCGATTTCAATTCCCAGGCTCTCCAGATAATCCAGCAATTCCCGCTCTTCATCAACCCGGCGGATTTTTGATTTTTCTCCCACGGAAAGATCTTTCAGCGGCTCAAGCGCTGCATTCTCGACCTGCCCATCCGCCTTGGGAATCACATTGCCATGCGGGCAATAAGCCGGATAATTCAAAAACCGGTCCAGCCGTGCGGCGAGACGGGGCGGCGTAATGTGTTCCAGCATTTCCGCGTCCTCATGCGATTCGCTCCAGGAATAACCCAGATGACGGATCAGGAAGACCTCCCACAGTTGGTGGCCGCGCACCAGCGAAATTGCCAGTTGCAATCCGGACTGCGTCAGCCGGGATCCTTTATAAGGTTCATATTGGATCAGGCCTTCCCGGCTCATTTTCCCCAGCATCTCGCTCACGGAAGCCGGAGCAATTTTCAGGAGATCGGCAATCTGCTTATTGCTGACAAGGTGTTCTGAGCCGCCCAATTCGTAAAGCGCTTTCAAATAATCTTCTTTGTGTGGTGTCATCGCCGCCTCCTATTTTAGGTATACCTAATTTTTAAATTATGTTATCCCTAAATTTATTCCCTGGCAAGGCTTTACGGTAGGAATATGACAAGCGATTTCGAAATGGATGTTCCAACAGTTGATCTTTATACAATTATTGTGTATAGTTTAATTATGGATAAAGTCAATGTTATGCGTTTTACAAAGACACATCGTTCTCGCGGATATTTTTACACTCAATCCGAAAAGAACAGAATCGCCTTTTTCACAACATGATTCGGCATTCGGCATTCGAAACCTATTTCAAATAAACATACACATACCACTTGCAGTATTGATAAAAGGAAGGACATCAACGGAATGGAAACCTATAGTGAAATCATCCTGATCCGGCACGGCAAGGCCGACCCACGGGACGCATTAATCGAAGACGCACAAAGAAAACTGACGGGAAACGGAATCCGGGACCTGGAGAAAATGATGCCGGCGCTGATCGCGCACCTTGGACCGGCTGAGAATCTGCGGTTTTGTTCAAGCCCGCTCCTGCGGGCGCTGGAGACCGCTCAAATCATCGCGGATCACATCAAAATCGAAACAATCGAACAACAGGACTGGATCGCGACCGGCGATTTTTCGGCACTGACAGAAAAACGGAAAAATCTGGAGCCGAACCTTTCGCTGGTCATCACAGGGCACGAACCTTCTTTGAGCGAATGGAGTAATCAGCTCAGCGGGTACACGATCCCGTTCCGAAAAGGGACAGCGGTCGGATTCCGGGTTCTCTCAACCGAGCCGCTGCGTGCCGAACCGAAATGGATCGTCATGCCGGAAACGGTCGACCCGGATGACTTGAAAATCAAACGGAATCAACCCGCGTTGCAAGGGTACCAAAAGATCCTGCGCGTCCAATTGCACGATATTTTCGACATGCTGCAGAAGTTCCTGGAAGCGCCGCAGGACCCGGAAAGCGCGCACCAATATCGCGTAAAAATCAGGACATTCCGCTCCGTGTTGACTTTCATCAAGCCATTGCTGCCTCCCGAAAAATACCAGACCGTCCAGGATCGAATGCGGACGCTGGCACAATTGATGGGATATCTGCGGGAGATCGATGTGCTGCAGATGGAATGGGTAGGCCTGCTGGAAAGACACCCCAATCTTATCGAAGGGGAAAGTATGTTGACGAACGTGTTGACCTCCGAAAGGGATCAGGAACTGGCAAAAATTTCTGACGGTCTCGCGGAGAAAACGCTGTCCACACTGTTCGATGTTTGGAACTGGGTCGAAGATGAATTACCAGCGGAACCGGTCTCTGAGCCTGAAACGGAGATAGATGAAGCGTTCTCCCAACCGCAGTCGTTCAGAACATATTCAGAAAAACGGTTCAATTCCTGGAAAAAGAAGGCCATTTTCCAATTAAAATCGTTCAATTACAACGAATTCGCATCCGTG
>CALCQT010000040.1 GCA_937894825.1 uncultured Anaerolineaceae bacterium | reverse complement strand
CCGCCGCCACTGTCGGCCTGCCGCCGATTGATGTCGTATCCGGGATGTTCCGGAAGCCCGGGGTAGTAAACATTCTTAATCGCCGGGCTTTCTTTGAGGAATTCCGCCACAGTCAGCGCGTTGGCGCTGTGCCGGTCCATGCGGACGCCAAGTGTTTTGATGCCGCGGATCAGCAGAAATGAATCAAAGGGCTGCAGGACGCCGCCGGTGGCGTTCTGAATGAAGTGGATTTGTTCGGCCAGCGCCGGATCTTTCACCACTGCCAACCCGCCGAGAACATCGGAATGCCCGCCGAGATATTTTGTGGCGCTGTGGATCACAATGTCGACGCCCAACGTCAGCGGCCGCTGCAGATAAGGGGTCAGGAAAGTGTTATCGACGATGGAAAGGATGCCATGCTTGCGGGCGATGGCTGCCGCGCCGGCGATGTCGGTGATCGTTAGCAGTGGATTGGCAGGGCTTTCGATCAGAATGGCCTTGACATCCGGGGTGATGGTGTCGTCAAGCGCCTGCAGATCGGTGGTGTCCACGATCTTGGGACCGATGCCGAAATTTCGAAAAATCCGGTCCAGCACACGGAATGTGCCGCCATAAACATTGCTTGACAGGATGATGGTGTCCCCACTTTTGAACAGGGATAGAATGGCGGTGGTGGCAGCCATACCGGAAGCAAACGCAAACCCTGCGCTGCCCTCCTCAAGGTCCGCGATTAACTTTTCCAAAGCCGCCCGGGTCGGGTTGCCGGTGCGCGAATACTCATACCCCTTGTGGACTCCCAGGCTGGATTGTTTATAAGTCGTGGTCTGGTAAATCGGGACATTGACTGAACCCGTCAACGTGTCCCCGTCAATGCCGGCATGGATCAGTTTCGAATTTAACTTCATTTTTTCCTCTTGTGTCTTTTATTCTTTATGGATGCCGATCTGTCCGCGGTTTTTTTGCTTTTCCGCTTCTGTTTCGGCATAAAAACCAGTTTATTGTGCGGCGCTGCTGTTGAATCTTCGAACCATTTCCGGAACGGCGCCAAAGGGTGCGTTGAACCATTCCTGTTTCGGGCTGGTTGTTTCAGAAACCGGCTGACCGACATAGTAGCGCAACCAGTTTGTGGTCAGCAGTTTTGAATGGCTGTACCAGTACAGTTTGGGTTTCGCTTCCGGGTCGTTCCAGGGAAAATAATTTTCCGGCACTTTGAAGCACTTGCCGAGCGCGCTGTCGCGCTTATATTCATTTGCCAGCGCGATGCTGTCATATTCAAAATGTCCCTGAATGAAAATCTGTCGGCCGTCTTTTGAGGCGGCCACCGCCATGCCGGCTTCCCTGGACGTCGCCAGAATTTCCAGTTCCGGATGGCACTCGATCTCGGAGGTCAGTACCTCGGAAAAACGGGAGTGCGGCATATAAAAGTCTGTGCGGAAATCTTTCAGCAGCGGCTGGGCGCTTTCTCTGCGGATCTGGTTGGTGAAAACGCCGGAAAGCTTTTCAGGCAATAGCTTTTTGGCGATCCCATAGTGGTAATACAGTCCGGCCATGGCTCCCCAGCAGATATGCAGTGTCGACCGGACATTTGTTTTGGTCCATTCAAGAATGGCTTTCATTTCATCCCAGTAATCCACCGCTTCAAAATCAATCGTCTCAACCGGAGCCCCGGTGATGATCATCCCGTCAAATTTTTGTCCTTTGACCTGGTCAAAGGTTTTGTAGAAATTCTTGAGGTATTCGGTTGTGGTGTTTTTGGAGTCGTGGGATTGGGGGTGGATAAATTCAACGGTAATCGGATAAAAATTGTTTTCCATCAGCCGCAGCAAACGGATTTCAGTCTCTATTTTGGCGGGCATGATGTTCAAAACAAGAATCCGGACCGGCTGAATATGCTGAAAGAAGTTTGGCATACTCCCAAAACGCATTGTTTTGTCCGTATGGTCGAAGATTCCTTTCGGCATTGGTTCAAAAATTGAAGTCGGCATTGTCTGCACGTCCCAATGATTCATCTTTTTTCTCCTGCGATCCGTTCCAGATCGCTGTTGTTGCTTGATTTAATAAAAAACGGAGCCTTTTTTCATTCGGGCTCCGTTCGTCTCTGGCTGTGGTTACAGCACGTTCATTCAGTAGGAATAACGAATAGGCCCCGGCAAGGTGGTACAAAGACAACAGGAACAGACTGTCTGATCTGACTTGTGAAGTTCTGAATGTGTCCGGTTGGTCGTTTTCATAGTTTCCTCTTTTTTTTGAGGCGACGATCGGATTTGAACCGACGATCAGGGTTTTGCAGACCCATGCCTTGCCACTTGGCTACGTCGCCATGCTTTTTAACGAAAAAACGGATTCCTTTTCTTGAGGAATCCGTTCCTGGTTTCAGTTCCGCTGCTGCTTAACCTGAAATGCGTCCGAAGGGATTTCCTCGTCCGTGGCAGATACAGGTACAGCAGTTAATAGACATTTTATTCATATGTTGTGATTATAGAGAAAAATTCGTTTCTGTCAATAGGCAAACTTAATTTCGTGTGCCCCAAAAATTCTTTAGAAAGCTGTTGCTTTATATTTTCCCGTGCTGTGCACGGGAAAATATAAAGCAACAGCCCTGTCATCACCAGATTACAACCGGGCAACTCCGCTCTTCCGGGCCGCCTCCGCAACGGCAACCGCGACAGTCTTGCCGACACGCGGATCAAAGGCCCTGGGGATAATATACTCCGCTGTGAGTTCCTCCGCAGAAATCATTTCGGAGAGCGCATAAGCGGCCGCGATCTTCATCTCCTCGTTAATATCGCTGGCGCGAACATCAAACGTTCCACGGAAAATTCCCGGGAAGGCCAGCACGTTATTGATCTGATTGGGGAAATCGGAACGACCGGTGGCAATCACTTTGGCGCCGCCGTCCAGCGCATCTTCCGGGAAGATTTCCGGCGTGGGGTTGGCGCAGGCAAATATGATCGCATCTTTCGCCATGGAGCGCACCATTTCAGTCGTGACGACACCCGGCGCGGATACGCCGATGAAAACATCAGCGCCCACCAGCATATCAGCCAGTGATCCGGTTTTCTTCTCAAGGTTGGTTTCCTGGGCGATCTTGTCTTTGAACGGGTTCATTCCGGCAGGACGTCCGGCATAAATTGCTCCGGTCCGGTCGCACAGCGTGATGTGGGCGAACCCATCCGCCAGCAGCAGGCGGGTGATTGAAATGGCCGCGGCGCCGGCGCCATTGACAACGATCCGGACGTTTTCCTTTGTTTTTCCGACAATTTTTAATGCGTTAACCAACCCGGCCAGCGTAACAACGGCGGTGCCGTGCTGATCGTCATGGAAAATCGGGATATCACATTTTTCTTTGAGCTTTTTCTCGATTTCGAAGCAGCGCGGGGCGGCGATGTCTTCCAGATTGACCCCGCCGAAACTGCCGGAAATCAGGTAGATGGTGTTGACGATTTCATCCACATCATGGCTTTTGATGCAGAGCGGAAAGGCGTCGACGTCGCCGAAGGTTTTGAAGAGGACGCACTTCCCTTCCATCACCGGCATACCGGCTTCCGGACCGATATCTCCCAGCCCCAGCACGGCGGAACCGTCCGTTACGACCAGACACAGATTGTGTCTGCGGGTCAGCTCGTAACTCTGGTTCACGTCTTTTTGGATTTCCAGACAAGGCTGTGCCACGCCGGGTGTATAGGCTAACGAGAGGTCTTCCTTGTCCTTGACCGGAACGGATGAAATTACTTCAATCTTTCCTTTCCATTCCCGGTGACGTTTTAACGATTCTTTTGCGTAGTCCATTTTCATTCTTCCTTTTCGTATCAATGTTCTTTTCTTTCCGCTCTTCTGAAGCGGAAAAATTCAGGCTGAAAGCACTTTTATTCCGCTAGTTGGCGGCGGGCAGCGCAGCAATATAATCCAGCAACCCTTCGTAAGTTCCATTCCGGATCGAGCGCCAGTCCCTTTTTCCGGAATCCAGCATGTGATCCGTCAGCAGAAAGGTTTCCATTCCGAGTTCCGCAGCGCACATGTCCTCGTCAACATCATTTCCGACCATCAGGCAGTCAGTTCCGTCCCTCTCGACCTTCGCCAGGATCTCGCGATAATAATTCAGGTTTGGTTTGCAGAAGCTGGAATTTTCATAGGTGGTGATCAGAAAAAAATCAGCCGGGTCCAGTTGGGCCCATTGGATCCGCTGCAGCGTGGCGACGCGGGGAAAAAGCGGATTGGTGGCGGCAACCAGGCGGTAGCCTTTTTCTTTCAGGATGCGGATATATTCAGCCGTAAGCGGGTTCGGTCTTGCGGCATGCGCGATGTTGTTAAATTCATTTAAATAAAATTCCTCGAATTTTGGTTCGAGTGCCAGAATTTCGGGGCCGATCTCAAGCGTAAAAACTTCCCAGAATCGTTTTTCATTGGTGACGGTTCCGTCGTTCTCGAGCATAGCTGCAGTGCCTTTCCCGATCGCTTTTACGAACTTTTGAGGCGCTACCCCTTCCTGTGCAAATTTTTTGGCAATTTCTCGCATATAACCGTTCAAAAAATCGTCCTGATTGATCGGGAGAAGGGTCCCGTCAAGATCGAACAAAACTGTATTCATTCATTTCTCCTGATTTTGCTTGTCATTGTCATGGTTGGCAGATTGCTGATTCTACGCTTCTATTGGATGTTCTGCCGCCAACCGTATTAATTCTAACTGCAAACCGCGCAAAGCGAAAAACAGGATAAAAATCACTGATTTTTAGTTGTAAGACAGGAGCCAAAAATATTGCTTTTTCCAAATTGTGATGATAAACTGAAATCATCAGGATCTTAAAATTGAAGATTTCCTTGAACAAACAGACCCATTATTTTTCCTGAATGATATAAAAAATACGGAAACGCAGAGCGGAAATCTTTCACTTTTAACGGAGGAGAGAAGGAGAGGATAAAATGAGCGACCGAATGACATGTATGCCTTTTTCGCAGTTGTTGGACTGGGTGCTGGATGAATATGGCGCCCGGAAAACAGTTTTTGGAATCCATCATCCGTATGTGGCCAAAAACGACGCCAGGCGGCTGGAGCTGTTCGGCAGAAAATTGGAGACGCCGATTGGTCCGGCAGCGGGACCGCACACGCAACTGGCGCAGAATATCATTGCGGCCTATTTCACCGGCAGCCGCTTTTTCGAGATCAAAACCGTTCAGATTATCGACGGCGAGGATTTACCGGTCTCAAAACCCTGCATCAAGGCTGATGACGAGGGGTATAACGTTGAATGGTCCACGGAGCTTTATGTCCCGCAGGCGCAGGATGAATACATCAAAGCCTGGGTGATCCTCCATTTGATGGCGAAGGAATTCGGGCTGGGGGATCCGGATGGTTTTCAGTTTAACATGAGCGTAGGGTATGACCTGGCCGGAATCCAATCCGAAAAGATCAACACCTTCATTGATTCAATGTCGGAAGCGAAAGCGACCGAAAGCTTCAAAAGCGCAATTGCGGTGGCGAAAGACCGTCTCGGAAAATTCCGGAAAGTGACGCTGACGGATATCGAAGCCATCCCGTCAGCAATCTGCAATTCCGCCACGATTTCGACGCTGCACGGTTGCCCTCCACAGGAAATTGAGAGTATTGCGAATTATCTGATCAGCGAAAAACATCTGAACACCTTTGTGAAATGCAACCCGACGCTGCTCGGCTATGAATTCGCGCGCAGGACGCTGGATGAAATGGGGTATGACTACCTAGTGTTCGGCGAATTCCATTTTGACGATGATCTTCAATATAAGGACGCGGTTCCGATGTTCGAACGGCTGATGGCGCTGGCGGAGAGCAAAGGGCTTTCCTTCGGGCTGAAGCTGACGAACACTTTCCCGGTGGATATCAAGCAGAACGAACTGCCCGGGAATGAGATGTATATGTCCGGAAAATCACTCTTCGCGCTCACGATTTCACTGGCGGCGAAATTGTCCAAAGAATTCAACGGCCGGCTGCGGATCTCTTATTCCGGCGGCGCTGACTTTTTCAACATCGCTGAAATTGTGGCTGCCGGCATCTGGCCGGTGACGGTCGCGACGACGCTTCTGAAACCGGGCGGCTACCAGCGGATCCTGCAATTGACGAATGAACTTGAGAAACAGGGTTTCCGTTCCTTCGAAGGCGTGGATGTCAATGCTGTGGTGAAGCTGGCGGAATCGGCGGTCGCGAATCCGCATTATACCAAGGCGGTCAAACTGCCGCCTTCACGCAAGATGAACCGGAAAGTGCCGCTGCTGGATTGTTATGTCGCGCCCTGTGAGGACGGCTGCCCGATCAATCAGGATGTTTCGACGTATATGAAACTGGCCAGCGACGGGGATTATCTCAATGCGCTGCGCGTTATCACGGATAAAAATCCGCTGCCCTTTATCACCGGGATGGTTTGCGCACATAACTGCATGACGAAATGTACCCGCAATTATTACGAGTCCCCGGTCCATATTCGCAATGTTAAGTTAGAGTCAGCCAAACAGGCCTATTCTGATATCCTGAAAGAATTAAAGGCGGTTGGTGAATCCGGCAAACGAGTGGCGGTGGTCGGCGGCGGCCCGGCCGGCATTGCGGCGGCCTTTTTCCTGGCTCGCGCCGGCGCAAACGTGACGCTGTTTGAGAAACGTGAATTGCTCGGCGGGATCGTGACCTGGACGGTACCGGATTTCCGCATTGATTATGAGACCGTGAAAAAAGATGTTTCTTTCATTGAAAAACTGGGCGTTGAAATTCGAACCGGAACGGAAGTCACTTCGGTGCAGGCGCTGAAAGATGAAGGATTTGACGCCATTGTGCTCGCGGTTGGCGCTTATAAGCAGGGCAGGTTGAAGATTGAGGGTATTGAACCGCTGAACGCGCTGAGTTTCATGGAAGAATTCAACCGGGCTAAAGGGAAAGTCGCGCTGGGAGAGAATGTGGTGGTCATCGGCGGTGGGAACACTGCCATGGACGCGGCCCGTGCGGCCAAACAGACCGAGGGTGTCAGCAATGTGGCTCTGGTCTACCGGCGCACGAAGCGCTATATGCCGGCGGATGAGGAAGAACTGCTGCTGGCGCTTGAAGACGGGGTGGCGTTCAAGGAACTGTTGGCCCCGGTAATCTGGGAAAATGGGCAATTGCTTTGTAAAAAGATGATTTTGGCTGATCCGGACGCTTCCGGGCGGCGCGGTGTGGTCGAAACGGATGATACGGTTTCAATTCCGGCCGATTCCGTCATTGCCGCGGTCGGCGAGAAGGTCCCGGCGGAATATTATGAACGAAACGGCATTCTGGTTGATGATCGGGGACGTCCGCGTGTGAACGCCACGACGCTGGAGACCAATCTGCCGGGCGTCTATGTTGTGGGCGATGGGCTGTATGGGCCGGCAACCATTGTGGAAGGTATCCGCGACAGCCGTCAGGCGGCCGAGGCGATCCTTGGAATCGCGGTGACGACGGACTGTGCGCAGAAAGCGGAGAAGGCGCCGATTTTCCTGAAGAAGGGTGTGCTGCGTGTTCAACTGCCGGATCCGGTTGAAAATGAACGCTGTCTGTCCTGTTCGACGATCTGTGAGAATTGTGTGGACGTCTGCCCGAACCGCGCGAATATTTCTGTGACGGCGCCGGGGCTTACGATGGAGCAGATCGTTCATGTGGATTCGATGTGCAATGAGTGCGGCAATTGTGCCACCTTCTGCCCCTATGACAGTGCGCCGTACAAAGAAAAA
>CALCQT010000039.1 GCA_937894825.1 uncultured Anaerolineaceae bacterium | reverse complement strand
TAAATTAACCGGGAGAAGCGGAATGAAAAAACAAATTTTGTGTTTATTGTTCGTTGTGACAATTTTATTTGCGGGTTGTTCGGCGAAAACGAGCGGCCCCATTGAATACACACGGGATCTCTATTCAGCGGCGGACACGAGCGATTGGGCTTACGAGGAATATGCCGCGGCGCCGTCGGCCGGGGCCGTTGGCAATGCGATGGAGGCGAAATCGATCCCGGCTTTGGAGCCGGCAACGGTTGAACGGATGATCGTCCGCAACGCTGAACTGGCCATTTCGGTTTTTGATCCTGCGGATGCCGTTCGCCAGGTTAATGAAATCGCTGCGGCTATGGGGGGCTATGTGGTCAGTTCGACCAGTGGCCAGCGTACAACTTCTTACAGTTCCGGAGAAAATCTCCTGTATGGGGAAGCCTCGATCCGGGTGCCGGCCAATCGCCTGGGAGAGGCGCTGGCTGCGATCGAAACGCTGACAACCGATCCGGAAAAATATGTCCGGTCCAAAAACATCTCCGGGAAAGATATCACCAGCGATTATGTCGATTCACAATCCCGCATGACCAGTCTGGAGACCACCCGCGATAAACTGTATGAGATTATGGAAAAGGCCGAGACGGTCGAAGAGACGCTCGATGTTTATATGGAGATCTCCAATATTGAATCTGAAATTGAGGTGCTGAAAGGCCAATTGGTGTACATGGAACAAAGCGCGGCACTGTCTTCGATTTATGTTTCGATTCAGCAGATTCCGCCGGAACGTGTAGTTGAGATTCGCGGTTGGGATCCGAAAGCAATTGTGAATGGTGCAATTCAGGATCTGATCGATGCCTCACAAAAGCTTTTGGAACAGTTGATTTATTTTGTGATTTCGGTATTGCCGATTTTGCTGGTGATCGGGTTGCCGCTGTTCTTTATTATTCGCGCTATTGTTCGGGCCATCGTGCGCAGCGATCAGGCTGCAAAAAAGACCCGGAGCGAAGAGAATTCTGAGGTATCCGATTTAGGGAAAACGGAATAACCGAAATGATCATTGAGGGTCTCGAACGAAGTGAATGCAAAGCTCCGCCTTGAGACGGCGTTTTTACGCCGTTTGGAGAGTCGGGATGACAAATCGATTGTAATTTTGTGCGCATTGCGCACAAAATTACAATCGATTTGAAAATGATATTTTTTTACTATTGACAATCAACCATAAGGTTAAAGGTTCCGTATCTCTGCCGCCGCCCGTGCAACAGCAGTCACCCGGCGGATAAAATCTTCTTTGGCATCCGTGTATCCGTCGCGGTCAAATTCAAATTGATCTTTCAAATGATATTTTAGCCCGGCATATTCAGCAACGGTCTGTGGATGCGAACGCAGATAATCGCGGAAATAAATTTCATCCCAATCACCCGGATAGCGGATATGCAGATGGGATGCCTGCCCAACAAAGCCCTTCAGTTCAGCGTGTACCCTTTCAGAAACATCAGATGCGGGGCGGGTTTCTCAGGCTGCGCCGAAACGAGATAACCAGCCGCACAGACGGATTGAATGAACCTGTGAAGGTCGGTGTCCGCTTTGATTTCCAGCAGCATGTCAATGGTGGGTTTTGCGTCCAGCCCGGGTACAGCGGTGCTGCCGATGTGGTTCAAGCGGACAATTGTATCAGCGCCGATTGCCGTTTCAAGAAAGCCTTTCTCCTGTTCGAACAAAGCCGGCCATTGCGGATTATAGGGTTCGACGATGATTGGAAAGAGCCGGCCAAGTTCCTGCCGGCTCATGTGTTCGAGCGTTTTGTTCATTTCTTCCACGTTGACGGGGAATGAATTCATGTGTTCTTTTATCCGGAATTGTCCGATCAATTTTTGAACAGGCGGTCGTAGGATTGCGGCGCGTATTTTGCCACATCTTCCGAATCGATGTAATTCTTTTTGCAGATCTGTTCGTAAAAATCAACCGATGGCCGGCGAATTCGCTTCTGGGTGGCGTTTTCAAACCCCCAAAGACCGAAACGGTAAGACCAGCCGCGTTCCCACTCAAAATTGTCGACCAGTGACCAGTGATAATATCCGATGATGGGCAGGTTGGCGTTCCAGGCGCGCCACAACTGCGCCAGATGATCCGCGAGGTAAACCGGACGCAGACTGTCATCCGCGTTTTCGATTCCGTTTTCGGTTACGATGACCGGTTTTCCATAGGATGCAGCCCATTCCAACGCCTGATAGAATGACTCCGGCTGGTTTGCCATGAATTTGTGATCGCTGAGGGTCACACCCTCAGGAAAGCTCAAAAACTGATTGGCGTAAGCGCTCAATTTCACCTGACTCGCGGTATAGTAATTCAGCCCGACAAAGTCCATGGTTCCTTTTGCTTTTCGCAGCGATTTGGAGCGCAGCACAAAGTTCAATTTTCCTTTGGCAATGGCATTTATAAAGGAATTGTTGAAATTGGCGTCAAAAATTTTCGTCAGTGTGCGGTCACCAATGTTGTTTGTTTTAGGGGTCAGCCCATGATAATTTATCGCTATTCCCACTCGGGAATCCGGTATGCGGCGGTGAATGAATTCATAAGCCATTGCGTGTGCCTGTACCATATTGCTCAATGCTTTGAAGGCGGAAGGAACATCCAACTTTTTTCCCGGCGGAAAAAGGCCCAGCAGATACCCGTTAAGGATGTAGACGTTCGGCTCGTTGATGGTAATCCAGTCCTTAACAAACGGTTTCAACGCAGTGACGGTCTTTTCGACGTAATCCTGAAAGATTTCCGCCGCGTCATCCCGTTCCCAGCCGCCGGCTTCCGTAAACCACAATGGGTCGGTGAAGTGATGGAGTGTGACCATCGGGCGGATTCCACTGGTGGCCATGCCCCGCAGGATTTCCCGGTAATGGTCCAACGCGTTTTCATCCCAGCGGTCATATTCCGGCTGGATGCGGGACCATTCGATAGACATGCGGTGGGTATTTTGCCCGGTCTCGGCCGCGCGATCCATGTCCTCACGCCAGCGGCCGCCCCACCAATCGCAGGCCAGCCCACTGACATCTCCATTCAATATTTTGCCTGGCGCAGCTTCCCAGGCGGTCCAATTATTCTTGTTCTGCCCTTCCACCTGGTGCGACGAGGTGGCGGTTCCCCAGAGGAATTTTTTCGGAAATGTGAAGATAGCTGATGGCAAGTCGTTCTCCTTAGTACAATATGGCTTGAATCATGTCATTGATTTCCTGGTCCGGTTGCGCCAGCGCGACGGGTTCCTCGTTTTTCTGCAGCACACAGGTCTCCAGCGGGGCATCCGTTCCATTGAGCTGGCAACGGACTTCTTTCTGCAGAATCCGACCGCTTTCTTTGTCAAACCAAAACCGGTATTTATTTTGCGGTGCATTGACAGCATTCTCACTTGCCGACAACACATGGGTAAAAGAATAACACCAGGCTGAAATTTTGTCCAATTGGCAAGCCGCAACCGGCTCAGCCTGTGCGTTTGTCGTAAGGAGGTCAATGAAATCACTGCCATGGAAAAAAGGGTACCGTATGACCGTCCCGCCAGGATCAGCCCGATTTACCACCAGTGCCTGCGGCAGGAGGATCTGGGTGTCCGGCAAATTCCAGGTCCCGCTGATCAAGGTCTCGTCATCCGGATTTTTCATCAACGTGATATTGCTGATTACAGTTCCGTCTCCCGCAACCTGATCCCAGGTCTCTTGAATAACATCCGTCACCTGCTGGTCTTTGTCTGCATGTGGAATCAACTCCGGAAATTCTTCGCCGGCAATCCCCAATTTGATCTCACTGCGCTGAAAAATCCAATTGGCTTGCTTGCTCAATTTATCGGAATAGGCGACCAGGTTTTCAGCAACGGTGACCAGGTCGGGATTTCCGTCTGGAACGAGACCGGAGAAATCATAAGTAACCGGCACGGTGACGGAAGCTTTTTTTTCTGCGAGAATGAGCGTGTTCAGCGGCCGCCATTCAAAGGACCAGGCCCCGTCCAATCGGAATTCGACTGAATTCCAGCTGAATTCCAGCTCGGTTATGTCGGTGGTTTCCAAATGAAAATCGCAGGCGAATTGATCCGATTCAGGGACGAAACCGCATTCTACCGGCGAGAGCGGGGCGATATCCGGGTTACTTTCAAAATTGATTTTTGATAGGGCATGATCGGCCTGAATGAAAAGCCGCAATATCGGAAATTCATGCCCTTCGTCATTTGCGGTATATACGGCATACCCGGTTACCCCGGCTTGAAAATCCTTTAATGGAATTTCCGCTTCGAGCTGCCCTGCAGTGCCAGGCTGGAGCGGTTCCGGAAACGTAAGCTGCAGGCTGCCGGTGGTGGTGCGGCGCAGATAGACATGATCCAATGAGACAATCAACGGCTGCGGAGTGTTGACTGCAAGGAATGTGTAAGCGTTTCCGGTGACGTATTGATCGTCATCCACAATATTAAATCCATAGGAGGATTCCCGCTTCAGCGCATACTTTTTCCCATCGGGCGTCGCCAACGAAACCCAGCCGATTCTCACCAGTTGTTCATCTTCGCGGTTCAGATGGATCGCCGGCTGGATCATGGAGCGATTGGGGGTCTGAGCAAAATTTAAGAGACTGAAAGTGACGTCGTGTTTTGTGTCGCTGAGCGGTGATTGTGTTTTTCGTACCTGTGCGTTTCCGTCCGCGAACTCCAGTACCATCACGGCGCCTTCCGCTAACGGTTCAGTGTCGAATGGCACCTGATTAAAATCAAATGATACGGTTTTTGGCGTTTCGTCCGTCAGAAACTCCAGCAGGCCGGCGATGACGACCGTGTTTCCATTATCGATCAGGCTGAAATGAGAGCCTGAGCCGGGTGTGAGCCAATTTCCGGATGGCAGCCCCAATTCGGCAACCGGCAGGTAACTGCCATAAATGCGGCTGTCGTCCGAAATTTTTTCACTCCATTGTGGCGAGAGACCCCAAATGAGGAAGCGGATCCGGACCCGGTGCTCTTCCACCACGGCATCGTTGACTTCTAATGTCAATTTTTCTCCGCCCGTGGTAGTGATTTCCAAGCTTTGCGGGTTCTGCAGCGATGCGAGTGATTGATTCTCTCCGATCAGGGTCACATCATCGGCTATGTATTCCTGTGCGCAAATCGGGGTTGCTGTTGTCAGATACAAAAAAAAGCAAAATGCGAAAAAGAGCCAGTGGCTTTTGAATCGTCTATTTGCAGAATTATTCCTTTGTTGTAAATTAAAAACATTTTTTCGCAATTTAAAAGAAATAAACGATATCCCTTGTAGGGGCGATCATCCCCGTCAGGGTGCTTCGCGACGATCGCCCCTACAAAGACGCTCGTATAAAAGGTTTTTCTTCTCCAAATTTTACTTTTGACTTTCATATCATTCTGGCATCGCAAGGATACAACCCTTCCTACAATTATAATTACGAAATATGAATCGAATTATGAGAACGGATCTGAATGGGATCGATGTACCGCTGACCGTCGCGGTGATGGGAGACACACATATTAAAAAGCCCCGAGGTGGTTTGGCATCTGACGATCTCGATGCGATTCGGGGCGTTAAGCCGGATTTAATCCTGCATACCGGCGACATCGTGGATTTGAGCGTGTTGGACGCATTGGAGATGATCGCGCCGGTTTTCGCCGTGCGCGGCAATCGCGATTTTGCGCACTGGCGGCAACTTCCGGCCGTGCGGCTTTTTGAATATGGCGATACTGAAATCTGTCTGCTGCATGGGCATGGGACCCTTCCGCAATACCTGCGAATGAAAGTCAGTTATTGGCGCGGGAAGCTCAATCCGCGATTTATCTCCCGGCAATTACCGCCGGAAGCCGCCGAGTCTGACATTGTCCTCTTTGGACACTCTCATATTCCTCAGATATGGACCGAAGATGGAAAATTGTTCATTAATCCGGGCGCGTTTTCTGAAGGAAGCCCTGGGGATCGTTTCCGGTTTCCCGCTTTTGCCTGGTTCCGGCTTGAACCTTCCCGGCGAATTATTGCAGAAATACTGTTTAAACAAGACTATTGGCATGTATATTGCAATAAAGAAATTGATTGGAAGATTAATGGAGGAACGCTATGAGTGGAGGATGGGTTTTTGGTTTTTTCCTGGGTGTATTAGGTATTATCAGCCATTTTACTTATATCCGTTTCGCGTCCGAATATAATTACTGGCTTTTAGTAATCGGGTTCTTTTTGGTTTCCCTGAACGCCCGCCGTTAACCGGATTGACGAAACAACAAAGGAAGCGCCGCAGGATATGACTTTCGGATCACGCGGCGTTTTTTGTGTTTATCAATTTATCGATCCCCGTGATGGGTTTCGGCATGCTGTTTCCGCTTTTGAGCGAGGGCGGCAAACAGAACACTGAGGAAAAAAAGCAGGATCAGCGGCACCATCAGAATGATCATGTTGACCGGATCCACCGTTGGTGTGATGATCATAGCCAGTACAGCGCAGACGACAATGGCTTGTCGCCAGTTTTTCAGGAGTTGACCGGCGGTCAGGACGCCGATCCGTGCCAGGATGAAAATGATCAGCGGCATCTCAAAAACCACGCCAACCCAGAACAGCATATTGGTTACGAAAGAAATGTAATTGGCAGGACGGACTTCCGTTTCGATCCCCATGAATGAGGTGAGAAAAGGGATCGCTACCGGCAGCAGGACAAAGTACGCAAAGGCTACTCCCCCCAGAAAGAACAGAATCATCAGCGGCAGGAAGGTGAACAGGGTTTGTTTCTCGTTTTGTTTCAGCGCCGGCAGAATGAAGGCCAGAATTTCATATAGAATGACCGGGCAGGCCAGGATAAACCCGCCAAGCAGTGCAACCCGAAAAACTGCGCTGACGTTTTCGGTGACTTCGATCGAGCGCAGCCGCTCCATTCCGCCAATCGGACGGGTCAATATTGCCATGATCGATTCGGCGAAATAAATGCAGATCAGTGCGCCGGCCAGCAAGGCGATCAGTGAAATGAAAAGCCGCTTGCGCAGTTCTGCAATATGCTCACCGGTGGCGGCAAGAAATTCTTTGAAGGTCAAGCGGTCTTCCTGCGGGTCACTCACGATTCGTCCTCTCCGGAAGTGTTATGATCCTGAGTGTTTTCGGAATCGTCCGGTTTGTTTTTGCTGCCGATCACTTCCGTTGAGGCAGCGCGAACTTCCTTTTCCCTCGTCTGCAATTCCTGATTAATGTCGTTGATTTCGTGGCGGGGTTTTGTCTGCAGTTCCCGCAGTTCCTTGTTGATTTCATCCAACTGGACTTCTTTCATAAGCTGCGACGGGTATTGTTTAATTTCCTTGTACAGCCCGAAAAATTCCCGCCAGGCATCGGAACGGACCACTTTACTGATCAGACGCGCCAGGCTGCGTGCGCCGGATTTCATGCGCTCCGGACCCAGGAAGATCAGCATGAAGATCAAAACAAGAATGAGTTCCGGCAGGCCAATGTTGAAGAAATTCATGCTACAGATTATACCTTGGATCATTTTGCGAGACAGTTATCTCTCAAAAAGAAGATCTGAAATTCTCTTTATATTCCGGGGTAAAAACGTTACAATAGATAAAACGGTTGTTATCGTTCCCGCTACCGTTATCGTTTCTCCTGTTGAAATAAAACGGAACCTTCGTCGCCATAAATCTATATCAAATTGAAATAAGCACAGGCAGTGCGATCATGTAAAACTATTTCGCAGGAAAATTTCGTCAATCTGAATCATGATTTGAGAATGGAACAATTTACAGAGGGATACAGCCTCCCATAACAAGCATCAAGAACACTGTGCTCAAAAATCGAATTGCTGTTCCGCTACCCGATTATGTGAGACTGTATTTTTTTGCAATCCCAGAAAAAGGAGTGTTTCGGGTTTCTATTTGGAAATGGAGAAAGATGTTGAAGATATTTCTTGTCGAAGATGAAATTGTTGTGCGTCAGGGCATTAAAAACAAAGTCAACTGGCGCGAGCATGATTTAGAATTTGCCGGCGAGGCAAGCGATGGTGAATTGGCATATCCAATGATCCGGAATCTTAAGCCGGATATTCTCATCACGGACATAAAAATGCCTTTTATGGACGGTCTGGCGCTAAGCCGCCTGGTGAAGCAGGAGATGCCCTGGATCAAGATTGTGATTCTGAGTGGCTACGATGAATTCCAGTATGCGAAAGAAGCGATCAGCATCGGTGTGACGGATTATCTGCTGAAACCGATCACCAGCGCGAAAATTCTGGAAACAATTCTGCTGATCAAGAAAAATGTTGAAGAAGAGCGCGCTCAACAGCACATGAACCTTCAATATAAGCTGGAAATGCAGGAGAACGAAGATTTTCAGCGGCAGAGATTTTTTTCCGAACTGGTCGAAAATGATTTGTCCGTTCCTGAACTGATTCAGAAAGCAAAGAAACTTGAAATTGAATTAAGCGCCCGGAGTTATAACATCATTCTGTTCAAATGTTATCAGAATGAAGAGCATATCCGGGAACCCTATTCCGAACTTGTTATTCAGATGGAAGACCAGATCCAGACAAATTTTTCGGTCAGGAATCACATGATTTTGTTTCGTCGGCCGCTTGAGGGCTGGGCAATTTTAATTAAGGGGAGTGAACGGGAGCCGGCCGCGGCGGTGACCCGGCGCTGTATTGCTGAATTAGAGGATCTTTTTACGGGTGGTCAAACCCCGGACTATTTTATTGGCGTTGGTATGCCTGTGCAACGGTTGCAGCAGATCTCAACTTCTTTTGATGAAGCCAGCCGCGCTTTTGCTTACCGATACATCATCGGGAAAAACCGGACCTTCTTCTATAACGAAATTTCTCACGCTCCGTTTGTTCAGAATTCCGGACTCAGTCTTAAAACCCTGGACACTTCCAAAATTGACAAAATGATCATTGATCGGTTTCTGAAAAGTGGTTTGTACAGTGATGTACTCCATTTTGTTGATGATTATTTCGAAAATGCCGGTGACGAACACCTGGATTCGTTATTGTTCCGGCAGTATTTGGCAATGGATATTCACATTGGAGCGGCTGCATTCCTGGATGAAATCGGTATTGGAAAAGCGGCTTTGATTGAGCGCTGCGGGGATCTGGACCGGATTACGGACGATCTTTCTTCTCTGGAAAAAACCAAAGCGCATATTGCCGCGGTGCTGTCATGCGCGTTGCAGTTGCGGGATCAATCCGCCAACCAAAAATATCATGGCTTATTATCTGAAGCTGAGACTTTTATTCAGAAAAATTTTCAATCAGAAAATTTGTCGCTGAATCAGGTGGCACGTTCCGTCAACGTCAGTCCGACCCATTTCAGTACGATTTTCAGTCAGGAAAAAGGCATTACGTTTATTGAATATCTGACGACTGTCCGAATGGACAAAGCGAAGGAATTGCTGCGTTGTTCCAGTCTGAAAAGTTCGGAAATCGGTTATGCGGTGGGGTATAAAGACCCCCATTATTTCAGCTATATTTTTAAGAAGATTCAAGGTTGCACGCCTAAAGAATACCGCTCCGGAAAAAACATTGGTTCATAGAATTCGGACCGACTCGAAATATTGGAAAGGGATGTCTCAATCTTGAAATTCTGGAAATCAAACCGTTTTTTCGACCGGATCCAACATTCGTCGCTTGGCGTTAAACTGAATGCGCTGATGACGATGATGATGATTGCCATGTCGCTCATCATTGTTCTCATGCTGACAGTTCTGATCAGATTCACCAACCAATATAATCTGATCGTGCAAAATCTGGTCACGGCCAGCGAATTCAATTTTGATTTTAAAGAGACGCTTGATTATAAAATGTACCAGTTTGTCATTGGCGATGGACGAAACTTCGACGAATTGGATCCGCTTTCCGATATTGTCATGGCGCGGAGTGTGGTCGAGAAACTGAAACAGACAACCACCCGCAGCGACAGTCTGAAAAGGTTGAAAAACATTGAGAGTTTTCTGGAAAATCTGGAAAACAGAATTATCACCATCCAAAATACCAGCGGTTATGAGATCAATATGACCAGTCTGGATTATGACGTCCGTATAATAACCGCTGGTATTTTGGATGGTGATAA
>CALCQT010000038.1 GCA_937894825.1 uncultured Anaerolineaceae bacterium | reverse complement strand
ATGGAGACGTCCGCGATATGGCTGCCGTCCGGGCAGCGTGATGTCGATTTTTTCATTTTTGAGGCTTTCTTCAAGCGCTTTCTGCTTCAGTTCGTTCACGCGCACTTCCAGCGCTTCTTCCAGCCGGACGCGGACCTGGTTGGCGGATTGGCCGACCAGCGGGCGCTCCGCCTGGGGAACGCTGCCCAGTTGGCTGAAGACCTGCATGATGAAGGCTGACTTGCCGAGATGCGCGGTTCGCCATTGTGTCAGCGCGGCCTCGTCCCGGGCGCTTTCCAGCGCGGCCAGCGCGTCTTCTTCAAAAGCCGCCATTTTCCGCAATAACTCATTTTCTGCCATAATTCCTCACTGTCTCAAAATAAAACTCCCGTCCGCTGAAGGGACGGGAGAGATTTCCGTGGTACCACCCTGCTTGGCACACCAATTCATTGGCATACCCGCTCATGCTCCGATAACGCCGGATTTGCGTCCCGAACTACTGCCGATTGGGTTCCCCCGGGAAACTCGGGCGTGAACTTCGTTTTCGTTATCCCCTCACAGCGGTCTCAGTCTGCGCCGCGTGTGTCCCTGTCGGCTTCCGGAAAACTACTTTACGCCGTCATCGTTTTTGCTGATGATCAATGGTGTAGATTATACAATGAAGCGCAGAAATGGTCAAAACGGGGGATTAAAAGGATACTGCGCAATTGGTTTATGGATGTTGCTCACAAATCAACTGCGCAGCGGCTCTCCGAAAGTTTGAAATTCAGATTAATACTCTTCCCGGTTCCCGAATTCGGCGTTTTCGACCCAGTCTTCGGCATTTTTGAGCAGGGCAACCCAATTATCCAAAATTTCAAAATGCTGTTTCTCCTGCTGGATCAGGAATTGGAACAATTCCTTTTCGCTTTCTCCCTCAGCTTCGGTCAGGTATTTGCTGTATAAATCAATGCTCTGTTGTTCGATTTCGGAGGCAAATTTATAGAAATCCAACTGACTGGCTCTGTCTTTGCCTTCAACTTTGATGTCACCCAATCCGGCAAACACATTTTTTGCTTTTGAAAGGATGCCCGAATCTGTCAATTCGGACGCTGTCTCGTTCAACCGGTCGGATAAAATCTTCGCGTGCTTTTTCTCGTCATCTGCCAGCATCAGGCAGACTGTATGCAGGCTATTACCTTTGTTGATTTCCGCTTGTTCCCGGTAGTATTTTTCCCCGTCAAGCTCCATTTTGATCGCAAATTTCAAATCGTTCATGATCCCATCTCCTCCATTCCATTTGTAGTGCGCTTTATCAGATCAGCGCTCCTGAACTCATTTTACAGGATTTTCATACATAAATAAAGCCTGTTCTGCAGGAGTTTACAAAACAGTACCAACTGCATTGAAGAACTATGAGATGCTGCCCTGCGAACCAGAAAGATAAAAATAAATAAAAAATACCAATGAAATGTATAATTGAGGAGGAAACACGTTTTTGACTTAATGGTGTTATGCCGTCGTGTAAGCTGCAGAAATGTTTTTGTCGCGGGAACAATCATTAAACTATCAAATTAATTCGGAGGCCTGTCTTGTCAATCAAACTGAATCATATTCCTTTGGGTAAATTCGCAAAAGCCATCAACCGACCGGAAATAACAAAGTCAGAATATGTTGAGCGGCTCAATCTCCTCTATGCCTCAGCCAAAGCGGATTGGGTATTTGTCTATGGCGATCGTGAACATAATGGAAACCTACTCTACTTGATCGGTTTTGATCCCCGTTTTGAAGAAACGATTCTTTTGCTGGGCCCTGGCGGAAAACGATTCCTGTTGGTCGGGAACGAAATGGTCGATTATGCCATCAAGAAAGAGGTTCCCTGCGAAGTTATTTTGGCACAGTCCTTGAGCCTGCCTGGACAGAAACGGAAAACCGCACCGAACCTGCGAACAATTCTGACGAATTGCGGCATTAAAAAGGGCGACGCTGTTACGATGATCGGCTGGAAATATATGGAAGAAACCGAGATTGATGATCCCACATTCCCGGCTTTTATTCCGGCAATCTTCATTAAGATCATTCGTGACATCATTGGCGATGGCGCTTCATTGGCAGATGGTACCTCGCTGCTGATTCACCCTGAGATCGGTCAGCGAATCCTTAATTCTGCCAACCAGATTGCCGTGTTTGAGCATTCCGCCCGAATTTGTTCTGAGGCGATTTTTAACATTATTAATCACTTGCAGATCGGGAAGACGGAAAGGGAAATGGTGCAGGCTATGAACTATGCGGGCGACCCGCTTACGGTTCATACTATGTTTACCAGTGGAAAAGATGCGCTGATCGGATTGCAAAGCCCGACCGATAAAAAACTCATGCCGGATGATGGACTTAACATCGCTGTGGGGCTATGGGGGTGCTTGATGTGCCGCGGAGGACTCCTCAGTGATTCAGTTGATGAAAGTCTTTTCAATAATGTTATTGCGCCTTACTATTCGGTAATTGATACCTGGTACAAAACTGTTGATATTGGAATGGCCGGCGGTGAGATTTTCTCCGGAATTGAAAACAGTTTCCGTGCATCCTCTTCGATTGAATCGTTTCTGAATCCCGGACATCATGGCGGTTACGAGGAGTGGATTCACAGTCCCATTCGGGACGGCAGTCTGGACAGGATTGCATCCGGCATGGTTTTCCAGGTGGACATCATACCGACGCCGCTTCCGACAGGAACCAATGTGAATTGTGAGGACACGGTTGCGATTGCGGACAGCAATCTCCGCGCTGAAATCAAGGCGAAGTATCCTGAAATGTGGAAGCGGATCTGCGCCAGGAGAGCGTCTATGATCGAATCACTGGGATTAAAACCCAATGAATGCATCCTGCCATTGACGGACGGATGCGCCTATTATGCACCTTTTATGCTCCAAAACGATTTCGTTTGCACTGTTGCGCCATAAATTGCTGCGATTATAAAAACAGAGGGTCAATCTGTGGCCCTCTGTTTTTATTTCTAAGAATGATGACCTGCGATTGTTGGAAAAAACGCTTGCATAAGAACCGGGAATAGCGGTATATTTTTATATAGGAGAGCCGTTTTTCTATTCGCAAATCGTCCAAAAATGGGGGTTGACAGAATCTTCAGGTACCTGTACAATTATTTTTGTAAAGGTACCTTACTAAAATTT
>CALCQT010000037.1 GCA_937894825.1 uncultured Anaerolineaceae bacterium | reverse complement strand
ATCCAAAATTTCGACCTTTTGGATCTCATGCGAAGTGCGAAACCCGTCAAAGAAATGCAGGAACGGCACGCGGCCTTCAATCGCAGCGAGATGCGGCACCGCGGCCAGATCCGCCACTTCCTGCACGCTGCCGGTCGAGAGCATGGCAAAACCAGTCTGGCGGCAAGCCATCACATCAGAATGATCGCCAAAAATCGAAAAAGCGTGTGTGCCGAGCGTTCGCGAACTGACATGCAGCACGCCGGGCATGAGCTGCCCAGCCATTCGATACATCGGCGGGATCATCAGCATCAGCCCCTGAGAAGCAGTGTACGCAGTGGCCAACGCGCCTACTTCCAGAGCTCCATGCATCGCACCGGCTGCGCCGGATTCGGCCTGCATCTCCATCAAACGGACGGTTTGCCCAAAGATATTCTTTTTCCCCTGAGCAGACCACTCGTCGACATGTTCAGCCATCGGTGACGACGGCGTGATCGGATAAATCGTCGCAACTTCCGTAAAGGCGTATGAAATGTATGCTGCGGCTTCGTTTCCATCCATTGTTCTTCTAAGGATCATTTTACATTTCCTCCCTGCATTCCCTTTCCAGGACCATTACAACTTCTCAATTGGATATTCTCCAATCATCTCCGAAATATTTACCAAGCATCAATGATTTAAGTTTTATTCTCCTACATTTTGTGCCCATCGACCTTTTCATTATAATAACTTTTTGTTTGAATGTGAATAAGAAAGCGAGGGCGTGGCCCGAAGAATTCCGGCTAATTCAGGCAAGATAAAAGCGATTTTTTGATTATTTTTTGCGATTTTATTGCGTTTTTCAAAGAATAACGATTAGAACGTGATGTTCTATCACAAATTATTATCCTTTCGTTACATATTCCTTTTTGTATGATTATCGCTCCGAATCACAGGGGCTTTGCATATTTTTCATTTGACGGCGCCAGGAAAAAATCCGGCAGATAAAGCAAAGGAAGCCTCCTTTTCAGGAAGCTTCCTTTGAAATAAACGGCACATCAAAAGGGATTTATTTATGCTGCCCCAATCCGATACCGACATATTTGAAGCCCATTTTAATCAGGGCATCCGGATCCCAGATATTTCGTCCGTCCAGAATGAGGTTTCCTTTCATCAACTTCCCAACCTGATCGAAATCCAATTGCTTGAATTCGTTCCACTCCGTCGCCAGGAAGAGCGCATCCGCACCGTCCACGACCTGATAAGCGTTTTCACGAAAATCGACCGCCGCCGGCAGAATCTCGCGCGCCTGCTCCATCGCTTCCGGATCATACGCTTTGATATTGGCGCCTTCGCCGAGCAGGAAACGGATGATGTCCGCGGACGGACTTTCACGCATGTCGTCCGTATCCGGTTTGAAAGCCAGTCCCAGCACACCGATCTGCTTTCCTTTCAGGTCACCCAACAGCGCTTTGAATTTATCGACAACGCGCTTGCGCTGCTGCTGATTAATCTCAATCACAGCCTGAAGCAGCTGCGGTTGGGTACCATATTGCTGCGCGATATGGACTAACGCTTTCACATCCTTCGGGAAACAACTCCCGCCCCAACCGATACCGGCGTTTAAGAATTTTGGACCAATCCGCGAGTCCAGCCCCATGCCTTTGGCCACGTCGATCACATTCGCGCCTACCCGCTCGCAAACATTCGCGATTTCATTAATGAACGAGATTTTTGTCGCCAAAAATGCGTTCGAGGCATACTTGATCATTTCCGCCGTCCGGATATCCGTGAACAGAATCGGGCAGCGAAGCGGCGCATACAGTTCGGCAATCTTTTCGCACGCAGCGGGATTTGTCGAACCAAGAACCACGCGGTCCGGGTGCATAAAATCGCTGATGGCGCTTCCTTCCCGCAGGAATTCAGGATTGGAAACAATGCTGAACTGAATTGAATCATCTTTGATCCGTTCCCGAATCAAATCGCCCACCCAGTCGCCGGTTCCAATCGGAACGGTTGATTTATCGACAATAATAAAATCATGATCAATCGTATCCGCGATCTGTTTCACAGCCTTTTCAACATACTGCATATCGGCTTCCCCATTTTCACCGGAAGGCGTGCCAACCGCAATGAAAACATACTCGGCCTCTTTCAGTGCCTGCGGATAATCGGTTGTAAAATCGATCCTTTTCCCCCGGTATGCTCTCTCTACAATCTCCTCCAAACCGGGCTCATAGATCGGCATAACATTTTTATGGAGTCCTTCGATACGTTCCGCGTCGATATCCAGACAAATAACCGTATTTCCCAAATCAGCAAAACAGGCGCCTGTGACTAAACCGACATATCCGGTCCCGATAACAGTAATTTTGCTCATGACCCTTCCAATCCTTTACATCATTATTTTTCTAAACGGGTAAATTTATGCTTTCCCCATTTTTTCCAGCCAACTTCGTATTAACGTGAACAAATCCTGTAATTGAGCGATATAAAGCTCGTTATGGAGACTGATATCATCCATTGATGACGCGGCGGAATCTTCAATCAACTGCATCCGATTCTGCAGCGCCTGAACATTTCTTTGATACTCGGTCTGAATTTCATCCTGACCCAGAGAGTAATTGGTCCAGCGTTTCTGATCATCAGATTTATAAGTCGTCCATTCCTGTCGCAATTTTTCTTCCATCAGCCGTTGCATCTCGATCAGTTCATTGGTCCGCCGGTCAAAACGCTGCGTCACTTCATCCAGCGCGTCCTGAGATCGTTTAACAGAACGGTGCGTATTCTCAAGTGTTTGCAATTGGGTATCCAAATTCGCGGCTTTGAGGATGATTTCATCGAAAGTTGTTTTCCATTCACTCCAGGATTTTGAAAACTCAAGATTCTGAAGGTTCTGTTTCTCCTGAAAAGTGGCAACCTGCTGCCGGCGTTCCGATTCGGAAGCCGTCAGTTCATTGATCCGCTGCTCCATTTTCCGCAAAGTATCATTCGTCAGGTCAACCCGTCCCCGAATTTCATCGATCCGCTTGCGATAAGCCGTCATTTCATTCTGAACATCCGCCACCCGTTTAATATCCTGCCGCCGGCTTTCCTCGACCGTCTTTTGGAATCGAAGGAGATCCTCCCGGTCCCGATCCGCCGAATCCAACCGTCCGCTCAAGTCTTCAATGGATCGCGTCAGGCGATATTCCTCTTCCACGCGAAGCTGAAGTGTTTTTCGCATGTCCTGGATCGGTTCGATTGATTTCTTCATCTCTGCAAGAGAACGGCTCAATGAGTCAATGCCGTTCCGTCGGGCGACATCAATTTCTTTCTCTTTTTCAACGCGCACTTTATCTTTATCGTCAATCGTGCGGAAAGTATCAACCCGTAATTGAGCCAGCGAAGACTCAATCTGCTCCATCCGGGAATTCACGTTCGTGAATTTACTCAGCTCATTTTGAAAATCCTTAACCTGACTTCTTAACTGAATATTTTCAAATTGAACTAATGCCAAACATTCTTCAAA
>CALCQT010000036.1 GCA_937894825.1 uncultured Anaerolineaceae bacterium | reverse complement strand
TCTGGGCCGGAACATTATACAAAATGGCGTCGGAATACGGATAAAACTCCAGATTGGGCAAATAAGGCCCCGGTGCAAAAAAATGTCGTTCCATGGGTGCCAGGCTCCAGCATAACGCTGCAAGGGCCCAGATACCGAAGAACATGAGTGTGCGCTTTTGCAATAGCGCGGGGTTTCTTTTGTTTATAAATCTATATATTAAGATCAAAAATAATATCAATAAAAATATCTGTTGGCTTTTTAATGGGACCGCGTTGGCGTACCAGGCTTCTGTGCCGGACGTAATGCCCCATCCGCTGACCCGAACAAAGAGCCAGCATAGCAGGAAAATCCCCAAGGGTATCAGGGTCGCACGCTGGCCTGGAATCATTTTCCGAAGCGAAGCGAACCATGCTTTCAAAGCTCCGAATTGATATTGCAGCAGGAGCCAGGCCGTCGTCCCGCCCATGAATCCCAGCAGGAAAAATGGTCGCAGCCGTTGAAAATAAGCCGCGAAACGCTGGAATCTATAATCAGGCAGCAACAGGATAAAAAGGCAAAGCGTTCCCACTGCCAAAGTGCTCTGCAATAAACGCCGCTGACGCGTGCTGCAGAAGCGGGCAAATCTTTCCTGATGCCTTTCATTGACCCGGAGAATGAGAAAAACAAGAAATGAACCCAACGCAAGGCAAAAAAGGATTCCCAGCAGCGCCAGCCGTTCTACTGAAAATTCGGCTTCTCCGTTCCCCCCGGTTGGTATTTGAGAAAGTTTGTATGCCGAGAAAAGGCTTTCGATGGCGAAAAATAAGAAAAAGAGTATGGTCATCCCTTGGGGA
Source organism: uncultured Anaerolineaceae bacterium (assembly GCA_937894825.1). Classification (GTDB taxonomy): domain Bacteria; phylum Chloroflexota; class Anaerolineae; order Anaerolineales; family Anaerolineaceae; genus Flexilinea. The sequence goes on along the minus strand of CALCQT010000036.1, from coordinate 2,231 downwards.
GACCGGTTTCCCGCGGTTTTTTTTCCCAACTTTTCTCACTTTCAAGGAAAGCAATTCCAAATAGTCCGCACAGGACAACCATGCCGAAGATGATATTCGCGGTTCTGGGCGTCTGTGAAATGACCAGAAAGGCCAGAATCTGCATTCCGGCTGCCACGACCTGCATCAATTGTACCGCCTGTACATTGGAAAGACCCATTTTAACCAGCCGGTGATAGGTGTGATCCGTCCCGCTGGAATAAAAATGAAGTCCGCGGCGGGTCCGCGAGAAAATAACCAGCACGGTATCGAAAATCGGCACACCGAGCATCAGAATCGGCATGAACCAGGTGTTGCTTTGCAGCCGTTCCAGCGGATTATACAGGATCGCGATGGCCGCCAGCAAAAAACCGATGGTCTGCGCACCGGAATCCCCGAGGAAAATGAATGCCGGCCGGGCATTGAAAAAACTGAGCAGAATACAGCTTCCCAGCATGATCGCACAAAAAATGGCCAGACCCCATTGGTGGGTGTCGGTGGCTGCCAGGAGGTAAAACCCGCTGGTCCAGGCGGACAAGCCGACCATCAGTCCGTCCATGCTGTCGATCAGATTATAGGCATTGGTGATAAAAACCATCCAAAGCGCCGTAATCGCGACGTCCAGGATCTGAGCCAGGGTTTGATTGAGGATAATTTGCGGTTGAAAAGAAGACACAACCTGCGCTTGGATACCCAAGGAAATTAAAAGGCCTGTCCCCAACAGCTGGCCGATAATTTTCTGATATGGTTTCAAAGGACGATAATCATCCCATAACCCGAAAATAAAAATTATCGTGGCAGCTGCCAGCAACTTGATCATTTCTGTGCCAATTACATCCCGTAACAGGATGCTGGATACCAATAGCGTCAGAAAAAAAGCCGGCCCGCCACTCAAGGGGACTGCCTTCTGGTGCTGTTTATGCGGTTCGGACGATGGCAAATCAACCAATTTTGTCTTGACGGCGAGTTTTGTGCAGATCACGGTAAAAAAGGTGCATAAGAGAAGGCTGGTAAAAACCGTCTCGAATATTTTTCCCATTGTCAGCGAGCTCAGATTCATGATTTCCTAATCGTCTTCGAATAGACAGCCAATGTTTCCGCATTGACTTGTCGGGTCGAAAAAATGTCAACGGCTCGTTGCCGGCTTGCCTCGCCCATCCTGATCCGTAATTCCCGATCACGTAACAATGTTTCCAGTGCCGCGGCGAGCGCTTCCGGGTCTTTCGCGGGCACCAGCAGGCCGTTTTCTCCATGGATTACGACTTCTCTGCACCCCGGAACGTCCGTCGTGATGATCGGACGCGCGCAGGCCGCTGCCTCGATTAAGACCTTCGGCAATCCTTCCCGATAGGACGGCAGACAAACGACGTCCGCCATCGAAAAAACGGTCGCAATGTCCTCTTGCCAGCCCCACCATTCGACAATCCCCTCTTTTTGCCAGCGTGTCAATTGATCGTAAGAAATGCTGCTGGGATTTCCTTCATCCTTTTTCCCGATCAGCGCAAATCTCGCGCGCAAGCCGCGCTCATGCAGGATGGCGGCTGCTTTCACGAACTCGCCGATCCCTTTGTCCCATAACATTCGCGCCGGCAGCACCGCCAGTGGGACAGAATCCGGCAAAGGAATCGGAATGAAGGCATCTGTGTCAATCCCGGTTCCCAGAATGATATTGATGTCTTCTTTGTCCACCAGGGACAGCTTCTCAAACAAAGCAGCGTCATCGGGATTTTCAAAAATAATTTGGGTGTTTTTCAACGCGATCCGGTAAAGCCGGGTAGTAATACCGCGCAGAATTTTTGCGTCGAAACCCGTCCCCAGGAAGACGTAACCAAGTCCGGTGATGGCATTAATGATGGTGGAAACCCCGCATTTTTTTGCCGCGAACGACCCATAAATCACGCATTTGATCGTAAAGTGATGGACAATATCCGGGCGCTCGCTTTCATAAATTTTTCGAATTCGGGAAATGGTTTGGTATTCGGTGATCGGGTTGGTTCCCTTCCTGGAAAACTCAAAAGGAATTAACCGGAAACCCTGTTCCTCGATCCTTCCGGAATACTCTCCGGGAGGTGCCATAAAAATGACCTCCCAACCCAGGCCCCGGAGAAATTTTGCCAGATCCAGACGGAAATTATAGAGATACCAGTCGGTATTCGCAAAAAAAACAGTCTTCACACGGCCTTCTTTTTCACTGATTTTGTACTTATTATAGT
>CALCQT010000035.1 GCA_937894825.1 uncultured Anaerolineaceae bacterium | reverse complement strand
GGATACAGGTCAGCACGGTAGCGTTTTTCGCCGCCAGCGCCAGCCGGCCGCCTTTGACGCGATCCAAATGTTTGCGGACGGTGTTGAACTCATGGATGGTGGCGCCGCTGGAAAGCAGCAGCCGGGAACACTCCTGCATCTCAGCCAGTGTAATCCCCTGCTCCGGCAGCGTCATCAGGGCAGAGCCCCCGCCCGAAATCAGGAACAGCACCAGATCATTCTGTGTTGCGCTGTTTGCCAGGGCGTGAATTTCTTCAGCGCCGGTCACGCTGCCCTCGCTGGGAACCGGATGCCCGCCGATCAGCAGGCGGTATTTTTCAGGGAATTGCAGATCCTGGGAGAGATGTTTGGTCAGGATCACGCCTTTGGTGATCCGCTCGCCCAGCAGGTCTTCCGCTGCCTGTGCCATCTTCTGCGCTGCTTTCCCGACAGCGATCAGGTAAATATTTTTGAAAGTCGCTAAATCATATGTGTCCTGAAGGATGGTCAGCCGGTTCCCTTCCAGCCGCATGTGGTTTTTCATAGCCTGATAAGGGTCAACAGCCGTTAAGGCGGCCTGAATAATCTCCTCTACCCATTGCAGTTTCTGCGGTTCGATGGATGAAAAAGCACGATGATCAAAGGTTGTCGGCCGGGGAATTTCGCGCACAAAGTCGATGACGCGCAGGACCTTTTCAATCGGCAGTGGTGCGTAATAATGCGGGAATATCTCGGCGGAATCCGCCGCCGGTTCGAAACGGACCGCCAGGTCATTTCGTTCGGAAACCTCCAGCAGGATCAGATCGGCCTGTCCGGCAAAAAACCGAGCCGCGGTTGCCTGAAGTTGGTGCTCAAAGGAGAAATGGATAAAACCTGTCTGTTCGAAACCGTCCGGCAGATAAACGCCGGTTTTGACTGCCTGTTCCCAGTCGGGCCGACTGCATATGTGATAAATCATGGGTTGTCCTTTTTTCAAAAAATTGCGATTTCGCTGTATGCTTTGCGCCGGCGTAGTAAAAATGAGTTTACAATTGACAACGTGGTTCGGCTGCAAAAGGTATAAACAGACAATGCGTCACTTACGCAAAAACAGAATCGTCTTCTTTTCAAACAATCTGACTTTTGATACCGAAACCAATTATAACTTTGAAACCTTCGGAACGGACCATGCAACGAGAAGAAATCCAAACCATTTGCGACACAATGAGTGAAGGCGCCTATGCCTTCTATTACGCCGACGGGAAGCAGGAACCGCTTTTGCTCTCGAATCGGCCTGCCGGCGAGCGGTTTTTGACAGCGTCGATCATCAAAGTACCGATTCTGTATGTCTGGACATTGCTGGAAGCACAGGAAGTTGTCTCCAGCGATGAGTTGTGCGATTTTGGGGATGAACCGGTCGTGAAAGGCGCGGGTTTTTCCTGGCTTTTTCGCACCCGTCAGCTGGCCTACAACGACGTACTGGCGATGATGATCGCCACTTCCGACAATTTCTGTACCAATCTGATTATCAATCGACTCGGAATGGAACGAATCAATCAGGTTTTCCGGGATGCGTTCGGATTTGCTGACACGCATTTGGGGCGGAAAATGATGAATCGGCCGGATCCTGCCCGCGGTAAGGATAATTGGACGACGGCGGGGGATGTTATCCGCTGGTTTGATCTTTTTGAGCGGTTTTCGGTGGATCAACAGACGTTTATCGGTGAAAAGCTCGCGGTGTGCGAGTCGGCGAATTTATTTCTGCGCAATATCAAAGGGGATGCGTTCGATTTTTATCATAAATCCGGCGGGCTGGC
>CALCQT010000034.1 GCA_937894825.1 uncultured Anaerolineaceae bacterium | reverse complement strand
CATCAACGGTATTTCCTGCTCCCTGCCATCGGCATAGAGAAAGACCGCCCGATTTTGATCCACACCGAAACCGCTGTCATTGGCGGAAATATCGTTGGCGACAATCATATCCAGCTTTTTCCGCGTCAGCTTTCCCTTCGCATTCTGCAGTAGGTCCTGACTTTCGGCGGCAAAACCGATCACCGCTTTCAGTTTCGGCAACGTGGGCCGAAAACGCGCGACCTCGGCCAAAATGTCTTTCGTTGGAGCCAGTGTCAGCTGTTGCACCTCACCTGTTTTCTTGATTTTTTGCGCCGCACTTTCCTGTGGACGAAAATCCGCCACCGCCGCGCACATGATCAGTCCATCCGCTTCGGGCAGATGCGCCAGTACCGCTTCCAGCATTTCCACGGCCGATTCAACCGCAACCGGGCTGCAGCCGGCGGGCACATCCAAAGCCGTCGGTGTAGAAATCAATGTCACCTCCGCACCCGCGTCCAGCGCCGCCTGTGCGATCGCATACCCCTGCTTGCCGGAAGAACGGTTTGTGATCATCCGGACCGGATCGATCGCCTCCCTCGTTCCGCCCGCAGTCACCAGAATCCGTTTTCCCTGAAGGCTGCCGCCGCGCGAAAGCAAATAGCGCATGTGATTGAAAATATCCACCGGTTCGGTCATCCGCCCAACACCCGTCAGTCCCGAAGCCAAATGTCCGGCAGCCGGCCCGATAAAATGCACACCCCGCTCCTGTAAAACCCGCAGATTCGTCTGGGTCGCAGCATGGTCATACATATCACCATCCATGGCCGGCGCCAGCAGCAGCGGGCAATGACTGGCCAGAATCGCCACCGCCAGCAGACTGTCGCCGAAGCCATGCGCCAGTTTCGCCATAAAATCCGCCGAGGCAGGCGCTATCACAGCGAAATCGGCGTTGTGACCCAGCCCGATATGTGTCACGTGGGTGTCCCCCACCCAAAGATCCTGATCCACATATGCTTTCCCACCTATCACGGACTGAAAAGTCAGGGGTGTGATGAATTTCTCCGCGCCGGGCGTCAAAACAGCATGCACCTTTGCGCCGGCTTTTTTCAGGCGCGAAGCGATTTCCGCGGCTTTGTAGGCCGCAATGGACCCGGTCACACCCAGAATAATCGATTTGTTCTCGAAAACATTCATTGGTTCATCTCCCAAAACAGGCGTAAGCCCGTCATTGTCAGCCAGATATTTACCTCATCAATACAATCCGTCTCAGCAGCGATAATTTTCGACAGCCCGCCGGTCGCAATAATCTTCAGCTCCGGACCGACTTCTTTCTTAAAGCGCTTGACCATCCCTTCCACCATCGAAACATACCCGTAAATCAACCCGGATTGCATGGAATGGACGGTATTCCGCCCGATAATATGGGGCGGCTTCTGTATATTGACATTCGGCAGTTGGGCTGTTTTTGTGAATAACGCTTCGGCGCTGGTCTGTACGCCGGCGGAAATCGCTCCGCCGATATAATCGCCGGACGGGTCGATCAGGTTGAAGGTGGTCGCGGTACCAAAATCGATCAAACAAGCCGGAAAACCATAGAGGTATTTCGTCGCGATCATATCCACGATGCGGTCATTACCCAGCTCGGATGGACGATCGATATTCAGTTTCATGCCCAAGCTCATCTCGCTTGAAACGGACAAAATGGGCTGCTTAATATAGTAATCACAGGCATCCTGGACACGGGCGGTAATCTGCGGCACCACCGACGAAATGCAAATTCCGTCAATTTCGCTTGGGTTGATCCCGTTATGTTCGAATAAAAACCAAAATTGCATGCCATATTCATCGGGCATCAGGTCCCGGTTGGTCGCCATCCGCCAGCGCATCACCAGATCGCTGCCTTTAAACATTCCCAGCGTCAAATTTGTGTTGCCGATGTCGATCGTAAAAAGCATTTATCCCTCCGTTCGGTTCAATGTTCTGCGCCGGAAAATCACCGCACAGTTCCCAAAATGGTCCCTGGCCTTTTTCGGTCACTTCGTCTTTTGGAGCAGCTGTTTCACCACTCACGAACGCTCGCGGACGAATTCTCAGCCTTTCCGATTATAATTATAGCCGAGTGACTTGCCGGAGTAAATTGCGTCGGCACGCAATTTGAATGATGAAAATGCCTTCTTTCAATTGCTCTTTACGCGAAAGAAATCCGCGAATTTCGAATAACTGACGCTTGCCGGCCACAGAGGAATTTTGAACAAGCTGAGAACTTATTTTCTGGTGGGTCTCACCCTCGCCATCCCAAGCGGATACGGTTTATATCGGATCGTTTTTTTTTCGTTGCCGAACCTTAGCGAACGCTGGCTTTTCTTCTTCCTGCTGGCAATCCTGGTCTGCGGACTCACGTTGCCGATTTACGCCGCAATTAACAAGTATTTTCTCGCCGCAAAGCAAATCATCCCGACGACAGTCGTCCGTGAATCGTTGGCGACAGCGCTGTTGATCGAAATCCTGCTGTGGTTTCAAATTGGCCGGATGCTGACTTCGACGATTATTTTTCTGTGTGTCGGCGGTTTCCTGTTGGCGGAAATTGTACTCAGAACCCGGGATAATGTCAGTCACCGCCCGGGAATTGACGATTTAGAAAATCAATAAACGAATTGGATCAGAGCATAATTATGAAGACAGAAATCAATCAGTTGTTACGTGACAAAAACCTGGATGCAATCATTATTTCCGGATCCGGAACAAATAACCCGCCGTTGGCTTATTTTCTCAAGGGTGCCTTCTTTACCCGCGCGCACCTTTTCATTCTCAAGGATCAGGATCCGGTGTTATTTTACCGGCCGATGGAACGAGACACCGCCGCTCAGACAGGGCTCTCCCGGATCATCAGCTACGATACTTTCTCTTCCGCGGAGTTTCGTATTGCAGCCAAGGGGGATGCGATTCTGTATGACGCGCTTGAATTACAGGCGCTGTGCCAATCACTCGGACTGGAATCCGGACGGGTTGGCTTCTGCGGAAAAGAGGAGATCGGCACGCAATATGCCGTTTTGCGAGAATTTCAGCAATTGATGCCGGCTATTGAAATTGCCGGTTCGGAAGGAATCGACATTCTGCGTGAGGCACGCTACACCAAGGATTCCGCTGAGTTGGAAAGAATCCGCCAAATGGGTGAAATCGTCACCACTGTGGTCGGCAAAGTCGAAGCGCTGATCCGCGGCGGCTATTTGCAGAATGGCATTTTATTCAGCCAGGACGGCCAGCCAATCACGATTGGGCAGATCAAGAAATACATCAACGTCCTGCTTTGCGAAGCCGGGGTTGAAAACCCGGAAGGGACCATTTTCGCGCTTGGGAAGGACGCTGCCGTTCCTCACAACGCAGGCAATGACGCGCAGGCGCTGGAGGCCGGCAAGAGTATTGTCTTCGACTTCTTCCCCTGTGAAGCGGGCGGCGGGTATTTCTTTGACTTTACCCGCACCTGGAGCATCGGATACGCCACGGAAGCGGTCCAAAAAGCCTACGACCAGGTGCTGGAGGTCCACCACGCCGTTTTCGATTCCATTCAGAACGGGCAGGAAGCGCGAGATCTGCAAAAGCTGACCTGCAAATTGTTCCAGGAAATGGGACACCCGACCGTGGCGGACACGCCGGGGACGATGGACGGGTTCGTCCATTCCGTCGGGCATGGGCTGGGCTTGAACATTCACGAGCGGCCGTTCACCCGTGACAGCGCGGATAATACGGACCGCCTGCTGCCGGGTACCGTCGTCACCATTGAGCCGGGCGTTTATTATCCGGAAATCGAGGAACCGTATGGGATCCGAATTGAAGACACCATTTACATCGATCAGGACGGTAAGCCGCAATATTTTGTGAATTACCCCTATCGCCTGGTCATCGAAGTGGAAACGAAAAAATAAGGAAAACGCAATTATGGCAGAAGACTATCCGGTCAGGATATTGGCAATTGAAACCTCTTGTGATGAAACAGCCGCCGCTGTGGTCGAAAATGGCAGGAAGTTGATCTCCAACGTTGTTGCCAGCCAGATCGACATTCACAAACAATACGGCGGTGTTTTCCCGGAGGTCGCGTCGCGACAACATGTTCTGGCCATTTCCACTGTCATTGAAGAAGCGATGCGCAAAGCGCACATGTCGATCAAAGATTTCGACGCGCTGGCCGTCACCCGCGGTCCCGGGTTGGCCGGCTCCCTGGTTGTCGGCATGAACGCGGCCAAAGGTCTTGCCTTAGCGTCTGATCTGCCGATCATCGGCGTCAATCACCTCGAAGCGCATATTTATTCCGCCTGGCTCTATCCCGAAGACGAGAAGGAAATACCGTCCCCACCGGAGTTTCCGGCCATCGCCCTGCTCGTCTCCGGCGGCCATTCGGAGATCGTCCTGATCCGATCGCATCTGCATTATGAGCGGCTGGGAGGCACGCTGGATGACGCAGCCGGCGAAGCATTTGACAAAGTGGCCCGCCTGATCGGTTTGAGCTACCCGGGTGGTCCCTCCATTCAGAAAGCCGCGCTGCTGGGGAATTCTTCCCGCTTCTATTTTCCGCGCTCACGAATGGAAGGAAGTTGGGATTTTTCGTTCAGCGGCGTGAAGACGGCTGTGCTGCGGACCGTGCGGGAGATTGAAAAAGAGAGCGGCTCGCTGCCGGTCGCTGACCTGGCGGCCAGTTTTCAGGCTGCGGTGGTGGATGTCCTGTTTGAGAAGACCATGCTGGCGGCCCGCGCCACCGACGCGAAAAGCATCATCATCGCCGGCGGCGTCTCAGCCAACCAGCTGCTGCGGGACACCTTCACCAATCAGAAGATTTTTCCGCTGTTCATTCCCCGGTTGGCCTATTGCACCGATAATGCCGCCATGGTCGGCGCAGCCGCCTGGCAGCGGTTCAACAATAAGCTGTTTGACGACCTGGACATGGACGTTTTCCCGACCTGGCCGCTGACGCGCATCAGTTTATGAAAACATTTATCAATCTTCCGCCATCTCATTAATCCACAGGTTCGCCAGCTGCACCGCCCCGCGAAACCCCATCAACGGCGGTTCATAGGGATGCAGCCGCCATTTCGTGTCCGGATTGGAAATCTGCATTTCCGGGTTCCGTCCAGCCCAATCCAACGCCTCGCCGCTGGCCATAAGGAATCCCTTTTGATGCGTCTGAACGGCCTTCATCCAGCCTTCTTCGGCCAAATAAGGGATCTCCTCACTGGACATATCCGGACAATCACACCAGCAGCTTCCTTGGATCAAAGAGAGCTCTTCGCAGCCAAAAGACAAAATTCCACGCACAACATCCGCATGCCCGCCGAGTGACAGGATCGCCTCATCCGGATGCGAGCGCGTGACATGGCGAAATGAGGGTAAAACAGGCAAAAGCTGTCCCAGTGCGCTTTTCCGTTCTCTGTTCAGAAAAGCGTCGTCCGCGGATAGGCCGCTGATCTGTGCGATTTCATTCACCCAGCGGATCGTGCCCGCAATCCCGTACGGACGCGCCAAAAGATAAGGCGTGCCAAACCGGTCCCGCAGCTGTTTCGCAGCCGGTTCCCCCTCTCGTCTGAGAACCAGATTGATGTGCGCGGCGCCCATCTTTTCAATCGCGTTAACCGTTGTATCGGATGTCATGACACAGACCGGTTTCATGTTAAAGGCGCCGTCCAGAATACGGATCAATTCATTGGCATCGGCTTGAAAGCGGAATAAATCGGCACAGGAGCCGATCAGATTGTATGTCGGCTGCTCTGTCCGTTCGACATCAACCGGCAGCATTTTGGCCAGAAGCAGGAGCGCTTCCTGAATGGCGCGATGCTGGATAACATCAAAACCGCCCTGCCCAAAGGGCAGCAGGAGCGTTTCGGGGTATTTTGCTTGCAGTTCCTCGCAAAGTGCCGGAAGATCGATCCCAATCACCTCGGGAATTGAGGAGGGCAAAAGGAAAATTACCCGCGGATGGTCATGCCTGACCACGTTGGCGATCGTATGATCCAACCGGCTGGTATCTCCCAGCGCAATATCAGTTTCTTCGATATGGGTCGAATAGAGTTTACAAGCATCATGGACACCGGCACGCTTCAGGGACACGCCGCTATAAAGCATGTGCCCCATGCAGCCAAATTCCACCAGCGCGGCCTCACGGATCATAGCAAGCGTCCATAAGGTTCCCATTCTTCCGGACGGCAACGGCTTAAATCGATGCAGACCCATGACCGCGCCTCCCATTCTCTGATGATTTCGTCGAATCCATAGCAGCCACCATTCTCCTTAAGATCGCGCTCGTCCTTTTGTACCCCACCTGGCCATAGAAATCAAATATATCCGGCACGCAGGGTTTCCGCCAGCGCTGTTCAGGCACATAGCCAAAAACGAGGTCCGGAGCCAGTTTTTCCAGGATCGCCACGTCCGCTTCCGCATTCACAATCCGACAGATCAATGGATCGAAGCCCAGCGCGGCAAGTTTCTTCGCATGGCTTCCATCCTCCGGATAATAATCCTCCAAGTGCAAAAGCAACGGCTCCATGCCCAGTCCGCCAAGATAAACCGCCAGCGGCAGCGGCAGATCAATGCGAACAGAAAAGACATAACGGAAACCCTGAAAATTCTTCTTTACTTGTTCCTGCAAGGCAAGCGCTTCCTGCCGTTCTTCATCAAACGAACCGTCCCAGGAAAAGCCGAACTGTGCCGCAATCACCGCGTAAGCGTTATCGATTGCTTCAACATCATACAAATGATGCAGCGCAACAAATGGAATGCCAAAATCCTGTTCCATCTTCACAGCTAACGGCATAGTG
>CALCQT010000033.1 GCA_937894825.1 uncultured Anaerolineaceae bacterium | reverse complement strand
AACTTTTTGAAACCGCACTTCTTTCGGTTGCCGTTTCCGTGACTGCCGCGATTTGTGCTTTTTTTCTTAGTTTATTGGGATCCAAAACAACACAGATCAATGGTTTTCTGGCGGGAGTCGTCCGGATGATCGCCGCGTTGTTTCGAAACGTTCCCGATGTGGTCTGGGCCATCCTGCTTCTTTTCTCATTCGGTCAGAATATATTAACTGGCTTTTTTGCTCTGTTTTTTACCACTTTTGGGATGCTGACGCGTACCTTTGTTGAAACGATCGATGAAGTGAGCGCGGATTGCATTGAAGCGCTGCGGGCGACAGGCGCCACGTATATGCAGATCGTTTTTCAGGGAGTGATCCCCTCCGCCATCACTGAAATTATTACCTGGGTCCTGTATACGATTGAGACAAACATCCGAAGTTCGACGCTCATCGGAATTTTGACGGCGACCGGGATCGGATACCTTTTTGATCTATATTACAAACGGCTGGATTACGCTTCCGCCAGTCTGGTTGTTTTTTCAATTGTTCTGCTCGTTTTGGTGATTGAGAATATTTCCAACGCGCTTCGAAAGGTGATCATGTGATGAAAAACACAGTTACTGCGCAAAGCGCGCTTCCCTATGAAATACAAAAACACGTACGCAAAAATGTCACCGGCCGGATTCTTATTGGTGCAAGAAACAAAAGCGGACTTGTCGTTAATCTGACCATGGCGATTCTGTTCGGGCTGACTGTTTACGGCTTTCTGACCTTTGATTATAAAGGCATCGATTTCGGTGACGCGATCAGCGCTACGCTCCGCAATCTGAGAACGGTGTTCCTGCAACCGCGGCTTCGCTTTGATACCGTAAGCGGAATTCTGTATCAATTGCTGGTGACGTTCTGTCTTGGGATTTTATCCACGATAACCGGTGCGCTCATCGCGTTTTTTGCTGCGTTGTTATGTGCGAAAAATATAGCGAATCCGCGGACTGCTGCTGTTGTCAAAAGTGTCATGGCTTTTATCCGTGCTGTACCGACGATTCTGTGGTGCCTTATCTTTGCGGTTTCGGCAGGCTTGGGCAGTGTCGCAGCCGTGGCAGGATTGACCTTTCACAGCGCCAGCTACCTGACAAAGGCTTATGCTGAATCCATTGAGGAAATGGAGTATGGCACGATTGAAGCGCTCAAGGCAGTGGGAGCAAACTTTTGGCAAATTGTGTTTCAGGCGATCATTCCATCCTCCAGCGGGTATATGGTGGCCTGGACTTTCATGCGCTTTGAGATCAATTTTACCAATGCCATTGCCATGGGGGCGGCTGCCGGCGCCGGTGGGATCGGGTATAACCTGTTTATGGCGGGTAATTTTTATTTCGATATGCGAGAGATGGGATATATCACCTATGTTGTCGTTATTGCGGTGATTCTTCTGGAACTGGTCGCGACAAAAATTAAGGCTAAAGTGAAATAAGAGATTTTCAGGAAATGTGAAGAAATGTCCTGAAGGGGCCCGTAAAAGTGCGGGTCTCTTATTAATGGATGCAAATCTCTTTTTAGTTCATTTGTTGATCGTTATTTTGATGAATTTATTAATTGATTCCTTTCGATAAGTGATGTATACTTTTGGTGAGAAAGTTGGAAAATCCAACAAGTTGTAAAATGGAGAAGGTACTTATGTTGGCCGAATTACGTGCAAAATCACAAATCACCATACCGAAAGCGATCGTTGACAAACTCGGTCTTTCGGAGGGTGATAAATTGGAAATTTTTGAAAAGGATGGCATGATTTTTATTGTGCCGGTTGCTGTATATCCCAAAAAATATCTTGACGAACTTAAAAATGAAATTGAGGAAACGAAAACAAAAATTGTTTCCGGAGAGCGGCCCGTTTTTGATAATGTCGATGCTTTATTTGAGAAACTAGCGGGAAAATAAATTGTGTATCAATTTGCTTTCACAGACCGTTTTCAGAAACACTTTGAAACAATGAATACACAGGAAAAGAAGCAAATCAAGAAAAAATTAGTATTACTTGCTGAAAATCCATCCCATCCATCCCTGCGAACAAAACGCATACAGGGCATGAAGGATTTATTTGAGTGCAGTGTAAACATGGATATCCGAGTTCTTTGGTACTACGGGGATGGCAGTATGATTATCCTTCTGGACGTTGGCCATCATGATATTTTACGAAACATATAATCGTTATCTCATTCATGATTGGATCAACTCATCTTCTATTGCGAATAGAACCGTTCATACAGATTGGCGAATTCGTAAACCTGTTTGATATAGGTGCGGGTTTCCTCGAACGGAATCACTTCCATGAACAGGTCCGGGTCATCCGCTTCCAATTGCTCGATCCAGCCGGCTGCATTCCCCGGCCCGGCGTTATAGGAGGCCAGCATATAATAGGGATTCTGATCGAAATAATGGAACTGCTTATTCAGGAAATAGCCCGAAAAATTGACCGCTACAATGGCTCGCAGCAAGTCTGCGTCGGTATAATCCGACGGCCAATGCAGGTATCTTGCGATTTCATTTCCGGTGGCAGGCATGATCTGCATCAGACCTTGCGCACCGGCAGCGGATGAGATCCATGGATCGTACATGCTTTCCTGGCGCATCAGCGCATACAGGATGAATGGATGAATGCCATAAGTTTCGGATACCGATGAAACAATTTCCGGATACCAAACCCCATAGCGGATATGATTGAAATAATTTGGCGCGCTGAACGTCCGCACGTCTTCCAGGAGACCGGCCAAGGTCAGAATCTGGCGACTGGTGAAAACCGCCGGCCGCCAGGCCCCAAGATGGATCAGCCGTTTGAGCAGCCGGTATGAATTGAGCGCATCGGTTGCATACGTCAGACGCACAGTTTCGAACAGGTTGAGCGCCTCCTGATAATATCCAAGATTCCACAACTCATTCGCTTTATTGTAGTTAGCGTCCAGTAATAATTCACTCGGGTTTTCCAGATCTGTCCCTGCGGCGAGATTGAAGGTAATTTGCATCCATTGATCCGCCACCCGCGCTTCCTGGTCAAGATTGATGTCCGGATGCGAGACATCTGAAAAGATCAATGGTTTTGTTCTGTCAAGGATTTCCGTGGCTCTTTCAGAATAATAATTGGATGGGGCATTATCCGCTGCCAGCCTGAAATATCTTTCCGCGGCTTCAGCTTCACCTTTCTTCTGATACGTTTTTGCGATCCAGAAATGGACGCGTGCCAACGCTTCCGGTTCGGTTGCGATCAACAGCAGCCGGTTGAAAGTGGCCAGCGCGGAATCATAGCTTGCTTTGCGATAGCGGCTGATTCCTGCCAGGAAAAGGGCCAGATTGCTTTTTTCGTATAGTGGATATTCGTCGATCAGGCGTTCCCATTGGACTGCGGCTTCATTCAGTTTGTTTCCGCGCTCGAGGATTCGCCCGGCCTCATATAAGAAACTGGCTGCATCCGGCTGATCAGGGTGCTTTTTCACATAATCCAGTAATGTTTCTGCGGCCTGCTGTGGTTTTTTATATTGTGTCGATTGAATATAGGCTTTTTCATCCCAGGCAGAAACGTAAAAACGATTTTTCGGATAGTCATCGATGATCCGTTGAAACGAAATAATGGCGGCGTCATAATCGGCAATGTACATCTGACTGACGCCAATGTAATAATAGGCAGTTCCGTCGTGTCCCGGATCGGATTTTACATACCGGTTGAATGCTTCCGCGGCCAGTGAGTATTGTCCACGGTAATAATTGACCAGGCCGCGCTGAAATTCGCTGACGGACTGGGCGTTATCCAGAAGTTTCAACAAAGCCGAGTAACTTTCATAATAGCGGGGATACAGATTCACCAATTCCTGAAAACGCGCATAAGCCTGTTCCGGTTCATCCAGTTTGAGATAAGTCTCGCCGATTCGATAGATGGCTTGAGCCTTTTGTTGGTCGGTGGCTGCTGACGTGTCGAGGATGTTCAGCCAGGTCTGAATCGCGCCGCTGGTATCTTCGGCGGCGTCATAGGCGTCTGCCAATTTGAGGTGAAGGGTTACGTTGCTGATGACGCCGGAAGCAGAGCTGAGCGAAAGATATTTTTCCGCCGCTTCCGGATACTGTCCCAGATTGTAAAGCGCATTTCCTTCCCGTTCGGTTATTGTTGCCGTCAGTGTTGTCCCAGGATTAATTTCCGAATAGCGCTGTAACGCTTCGATCTCTTCGCGATAGTTTCCCATCGCCTGGTAACAGTCCGCGGCAAGGAACCACAATGCCGCTTGATTCTGCTCATTACTGATTTGCGAGATCCCGTCCGTAATAATTTGAATGCATTGATCATGATTATTGCGCAGGTGCTGGATTTGGGCTTCCCCGCGGATCGCTGCCGCTAAAAACGGTTCCTCAGGATTTTCCGCGAGGGTACGTTCATATTCCTGCAACGCCCGGTCATAATCTCCCGTCAGGAGGTAGGTTTCAGCAGTGTCGACCCGGTATTCCGGCAAGGGCGTTGGCAGCGGTGTGGCTGTCGCCGTCGGCAGTGCGGTTGCGGTTGCTGTCGGCGGAATTGGCGTGCTGGTTGCAAAAAAGCCTTTGATCAGTTGATTCCGTTCCTGATCGCAACCTGAAATGAAGAGGCTTAGGAAGAAAAGCAGAACGATCCATCCGTTTTTTATTCTCATAACAGATTTATACTCAGGAATGGGTATTTTCGTCAACCTGAACATTCTGTTTTGGTACAGAATGGTGTCCTAAATTATGTCATCAAGGTAGATCATTTAGTTTGAATTAAGGCAAATCACTGAATATTTAGATATCGCTGTCAAATTGTGGCTAGAAGGGCCAATACCAGACTCCGGTCAGCCGGAAACGGAGGAATGCGATGAGTGTAATCTGAACCACAGCGAAAAGGAGTCCGAGCAATAAAAAGTTTTTCCCTTCCAGAAAACGATCAAAGCGGATTTCCAACCTGAAAAACAGCAGAATCAGCATTATATATAAGCCGGCTGTCAACAGAATTGCGGCCAAAGCGCTGAAAACATCAAAAATTGTCAGAATGAATGTATTCCCTGAAAAGAGCAGGACCATCGTGAGCAGATCTGTTCCGAAGAGACCGACCTTAGCTTTGTATGAAGGCAAGGTTCCGCGGTCCGGATCACACGCTATCCAAAAGACGTTATTAAAAATCGGGTAAATCAAAATCGTTATAGCTGTTCCCATCAGGAAACCGCTCAGAGTTCGTAAGATTGCCGATGGTGGATAAAGCGAATGCCCGCTGCCGAAAACAGTGAGGCTGGTATTGTTCAACGAATCGGCCACATAAAAAAACAGGCTCAGGATACAGAAAATGACTTTTCCGGGCGTAAATACTTTCCCGGCTTTTCCGGCGGGCAGCTGCCAGATGAAAGCCCAGGCGATCCCGAGAAAAAGGCCGCTGCAGCGGTGACAAAAGGCAAATTGATGACTTCCGAACAGGAATGAACGAGACGGAATTTGATGGCAATAGGCATAGCCGATTGCTGCGAGTTTGTCATAAAATCCCGGCAGCGTGGAAACGACCCAGAGCAGTGCAAACAGTGCCAGCAGAATGATTTCGAGAACAAAAAAGGCTTTTGACCGAATGATTTTCAGCATGATTTGATTATATCCAAAAGTAATATGAAATAACATCCATAACGCACTTTGCTTTGTGACATAAACAGTACTAAAAGCACTTGACAGAATGAGGTTCGTGTTATAATGCGAGGACCCAAAAAAATATAAAGAGCGGCCTGAACCCGATTCGGCAGGTCGGACAAGTTGGATAAACCTTTTGCACATAGCGTTGGCCTCCAATGGGTTCGTTTTGTGCACTTATTTTTCGATATTTTATACTTTTGCCTCTCTGTTGATCCTTTATCTTCTGACAGGAAAAAATATGTCTGATGAAAATAACCCTTTTCAGCGCGGTTTTCCCAAAAAACAAGGTCTTTATGACCCGCAGTTCGAACATGACGCCTGCGGTGCCGGTTTTGTTGTAAATATCAAAGGTGTCCGATCTCATGACATTATTGAGCAGGGTCTCCTGATTCTCGAAAAACTGGCTCATCGCGGCGCCACCGGAGCCGACCCGGCATCTGGTGATGGGGCCGGAATGATCATTCAGATTCCACACATTTTTCTCAACAAAGTTTGCGCCCATGCAGGTTTTACGCTTCCTCCGGAGGGGCAATATGGGGTTGGGATGGTTTTTTTGCCCCGGGACGAAACATTGCGTAAAAGCATGGAGGCTCGTTTTGAAAAAATCGCGGCAACGGAAAACCAACCGGTTTTAGGCTGGCGGACTGTACCGGTTAACGATGGTGAAATCGGACCGACCGCGAAGGCCGGACAGCCGGTAATTCGGCAGGTTTTCCTGCGACGGAGCGGTACGCTGTCCGACGCAATGGCGTTTGAACGGAAATTATATGTGATCCGCCGCAGCGCGGAAAAAGCGATTCGCTATTCCGGTCTGCCTGGAGGTGAACAGTTTTATATTTGCAGTCTTTCCGCAAGGACGCTGGTTTATAAAGGAATGCTGGTGGCAACACAACTGCGAGGTTATTTCCCGGATCTATCGGATCCGGATATCAGCAGTTCCATGTCCTTAGTACATTCCCGGTTTTCTACGAATACCTTCCCATCATGGGAAAGAGCCCATCCTTATCGTTTCCTTGCCCATAACGGCGAAATCAACACGTTGCGGGGAAATGTAAACTGGCTGCGCGCGCAGCAGATGCGTTTTCACTCGACGCTTTTTGGAAATGACCTGCAAAAAATACTTCCCGTCGTGAATATGGACGGGTCGGATTCCGGAATTTTTGATAATCTGTTGGAATTACTCTACCTGTCCGGACGGTCGATTCCTCACGCTTTGATGATGATGATCCCTGAACCGTGGCAAAAAGATTCGCAGATGCGTGAAGAGAAACGTGCTTTTTATGAATATCACAGTACATTAATGGAACCATGGGATGGTCCAACCGCCATGGTTTTTACGGATGGGATTGGAATTGGTGCAATTCTTGACCGCAACGGATTGCGCCCGTCACGTTACTACGTGACGTCTGATGACCGGGTTATTCTGGCTTCGGAAACGGGTGTGCTGGAAATCCCTCCGGAGATGATCCTTTCCAAAGGGCGGCTGGAACCCGGACGGATTTTATGGGTTGACACCCGGGAAGGCCGGATTATCAGCGATGCGGAAGTCAAGCATACGATTGCTTCCGCGCGGCCATATCGGGAATGGTTAAATGAATTTATGCTTGATCTGGATGATTTACCGAATCCGGCTGAAAAAAACGAGGTGCCTGAACGCGGCGATGACTCTTCACGGGATATTCTGACGGATCAAAAAGTGTTTGGGTACACGTATGAGGACATCCAGAGAATTTTGGTCCCAATGGCTCAAAGTGGTGAGGAAGGACTCGGGGCAATGGGGAATGATACACCGCTGGCTGTTTTTTCAGACGCCCCGATGCTTCTGTTTGATTATTTCAAGGAACTGTTCGCCCAGGTGACCAATCCGCCGATTGATGCCAAAAGGGAAGAACTTGTCATGGCAACAGAAGTAATGATTGGCTCGGAGCAAAATCTGTTGGAATCGCAACCTGAAAATTGTCGTCAAATAAAGCTCGCCTCCCCAATTTTAACCAACAATGAGCTGAAAAAGCTGAAGAATCTGGACCGTTTATATTTTCGTTCGGTTACGCTGCCAACGCTTTTCAATTCTTCCGGAGATATAAATGAAATGGAAAGCGCGTTAAAAACGCTTTTTGCCCGGGCTGACGACCTCATCGCGAATGGGGAGGCGAATATCCTGATCCTGTCTGATCGCGGGGCAGACGCGCAGCATGCGCCGATTCCCATCCTGCTCGCTGTCGCTGGTCTTCATCATCATTTGATCCGGAGAGGAACACGGACGCAGATTGGATTGGTTGTCGAATCCGGAGAACCGCGTGAGATCCATCATTTCGCGATGTTGATTGGTTATGGCGCCGTTGCGATAAATCCCTATTTGGCTTATGAAAGTATTGAGGCCATGACTCGACAGGGTTTCCTGACGGATACAGATCCGGCCGTTGCGATCGATAATTACACCAAAGCAGTTGTCAAGGGCGTTGTCAAGACGATTTCAAAAATGGGTATCTCGACAATCCAGAGCTACTGCGGCGCGCAGATATTTGAAGC
Source organism: uncultured Anaerolineaceae bacterium (assembly GCA_937894825.1). Lineage (GTDB taxonomy): Bacteria > Chloroflexota > Anaerolineae > Anaerolineales > Anaerolineaceae > Flexilinea. Next base: position 3,013 of record CALCQT010000033.1, on the reverse strand, counting down.
AGTCGGATTAAGCCAATCCTTTGTTGAAGAATATTTTTCAGGGACACCATCCAGGATCGCCGGAATTGGTATCCGGGAGATCACACGGGAAACGATTCAGCGGCACCGAAAGGCTTTTTTTGAGAATCCAACTGAAAACGGACTTTGTCTGGATTCCGGCGGGCGGTACCAATGGCGTGATGACGGAGAGAAACATTTGTTTAACCCGGAGTCGATATACGCTTTACAGCAAGCCTGCCGGAGGGATGATTACTCACTGTTTAAAAAATATACAGATCTGATCGATGATCAATCCGGAGGACATACCACTTTACGCGGAATGCTTCAATTTAAATTCGATCAGCCTCCAGTTTCGATTGATGAAGTCGAACCGGTCGAGGCCATTGTTCGCAGGTTCAAAACCGGAGCGATGTCTTATGGTTCCCTGAGTAAAGAGGCGCATGAGGCATTGGCTGTAGCGATGAACCGGATCGGGGCAAAAAGTAATACCGGGGAAGGCGGCGAAGATCCGGCGCGATATATCCACCGGGTGGGGGGCGATTCGTTAAACAGCGCGATTAAACAGGTTGCTTCCGGTCGCTTTGGTGTGACCAGTAATTATCTGGTCCATGCGAAGGAAATTCAGATAAAAATGGCGCAAGGCGCAAAACCGGGCGAGGGCGGACAATTGCCGGGGAAGAAAGTTTATCCCGAAATTGCACGGGCGCGGCATTCAACGCCGGGCGTCGGGTTAATCTCACCACCGCCCCATCATGACATCTATTCGATTGAGGATCTGGCTCAGTTGATCTTCGACCTGAAAAATGCGAATTCAGAGGCGCGGATCAATGTCAAACTTGTTTCCGAAGCCGGTGTTGGAACGGTTGCGGCGGGTGTTGCATTGATCAGCGGTCATGACGGCGGAACCGGCGCTGCTCCGCTGACCAGTATCCGTCATGTTGGATTGCCATGGGAACTGGGTGTCGCGGAAACCCATCAAACGCTTTTATTAAATCATTTGCGCGACCGGATTGTCATTGAAACGGACGGTCAGTTGAAAACCGGACGGGATGTCGTGATTGCGGCATTGTTGGGTGCGGAGGAATATGGGTTTGCGACCGGCCCCCTGGTGGCGCTGGGATGTGTGATGATGCGGGTATGTAATTTGGATACCTGCCCGACCGGAATTGCGACGCAGAATCCGGAACTGCGGAAAAAATTCACCGGAGATCCGGAACATGTGATCCGATTTATGCGGTTCGTTGCACAGGAAATGCGTGAATGGATGGCGAAACTTGGCTTCCGGACAGTTGCGGAGATGGTCGGCAGGACTGACCGACTTGTTACGAATCCGGCGGAAAAGCACTGGAAAGCAAAAGAAATTGATCTCTCCTGTCTGTTACATCGACCTGAAGATTCGGAAACCGCAAGAAACGACAACCTGTCGCTCCCGGACAATCGTTTGTGCGAATCGGTGGATCAACGCGCCTTACTGCCGATGTGCCGGGATGCAATTGAACGTGGAGAAAAGGTACGGATTGAACTTCCGATTCAGAACACAGACCGGACAACTGGCACACAGGTAGGCAGCGTGGTCACTCGCCGCTATGGGCTGGGCGGCCTGCCGGACGATACCATTCATATAAAGTTCAAAGGCTCGGCCGGACAAAGTTTTGGCGCTTTTATTCCGCGGGGCGTTACGATGGAATTGGAAGGAGATTCAAACGATACTATCGGGAAAGGACTTTCCGGCGGCCGGATCATTGTTTATCCTCCGGCTGGATCGATCTTTGCCGCTGAAGAAAATATCATCGTCGGGAATGTTGGTTTTTACGGCGCCACATCCGGCGAAGCCTTTATTTCCGGTGTCGCCGGCGAGCGATTCTGTGTGAGAAACAGCGGCGTGGTCGCGGTTGTTGAGGGCGTAGGGGATCACGGCTGTGAATACATGACCGGCGGCAGCGTGATCGTGCTGGGACGGACGGGGCGGAATTTCGCCGCCGGGATGTCCGGCGGTATTGCCTATGTCCTGGACCGGGATGGAGATTTCCCGGGAAAATGTAATTTTGAAATGGTCGAATTGGAGCATCTTGAACGACCGGATGAAATTTTGGAAATTCAACAAATTATTGAGAAACATCAACGGCTGACGGGCAGTAAGGCGGCCGGACGCGTTCTTGACGGTTGGAATGAAATGGTTCCCAGGATCAGGAAAGTAATGCCGAAAGACTATAAGCGGATGCTGCAGGCTTTTGCCACGGCGGAATTATCCGGACTGTCCGGAAAAGAGGCAGAAATGGCGGCGTTTGAATTGAATCGGCAGTGAGCCGGCCGATTTAGCGAAACAGAGAGGAAATATTAATGGGTAAACATACCGGATTTATGGATTATCGGCGCGAAATACCGAATGATCTTGACCCTTTGGATCGAATTTTGCATTGGAAGGAATTTCATCTGAGCTTTCAGGATGCGAAATTGCGCGCGCAGGGAGCACGTTGTATGGATTGCGGCGTCCCTTTTTGTCATACCGGGAGCGTGATTAATGGCATGGCTTCCGGCTGCCCGATTCATAACCTGATTCCGGAATGGAACGACCTGGTTTATCGCGGTTTATGGGAACAAGCGTTAAAACGACTGCTGATGACGAATAATTTTCCGGAAATAACCGGACGCGTCTGCCCGGCCCCGTGCGAAGGTTCCTGCACATTAAATTTGATCGATAAACCGGTGACGATTAAGCATATCGAGCTTGCGATCATCGAAAAAGGGTTTGACGAAGGCTGGATTAAACCGGAACCGCCTTCATTCCGAAGCGGGAAAAAAGTGGCAATAATCGGTTCAGGCCCATCGGGGATGGCATGTGCGGACCTGTTGAATCGCGCCGGGCACACGGTGACTGTTTTTGAGCGGGCTGACCGAATTGGCGGACTGCTGATGTATGGCATTCCCAACATGAAACTCAGTAAAAAGGTACTGCAGCGGCGGATCAATTTGCTGATGGCCGAAGGAATCCATTTTACTGAGTTTCATGTTG
>CALCQT010000032.1 GCA_937894825.1 uncultured Anaerolineaceae bacterium | reverse complement strand
AGGTTTCAACCGCTTCGATGGTTTCGGTCAGTGTACCGATCTGATTGAGTTTAACCAACAGGGCGTTGGCAGCATTTTCTTTGATCGCGCGGCGGACGCGTTCCGGGTTGGTTACCAGTAAATCGTCGCCGACGATCTGAAGGCGGTCGCCCAGTTCGGCAACCATTAATTTCCAGCCTTCCCAGTCGTCCTGAGCCAGACCGTCTTCGATGGAGACGATCGGATACTGGTCAACCCAGGATTTCCAGAACGCGACCATTTCTTCGCCGGAAAGCAGTTTGCCTTCTTTGCGAAGGTTGTATTTCTTGGTTTCTTCATCATAAAGCTCGGAAGCAGCGGGATCCAGGGCAATGGCGACGTCGACACCGGCTTTGTATCCGGCTTTTTCGATTGCTTCAAGGATTACTTCAACCGCTTCAACGTTTGCTTTTAATGCGGGAGCATAGCCACCTTCGTCACCGACGAGTGTCGCATAGCCGCGGGCTTTCAGAACTGATTTTAATGAATGGTAGATCTCGGCACCCCAGCGGAGACCTTCCGCGAAGGAATCGGCGCCGAAAGGCATCACCATAAATTCCTGGGCGTCGGTTGACTGCCAGGCGGTGTGTGCGCCACCGTTCAGGATGTTCATCATAGGAACAGGAAGCGTATGGGCCCAGACGCCGCCAATATAGCGATAGAGTGGCAGACCAATGGAGTTTGCAGCTGCTTTTGCAACAGCCAGGGAGGTCCCCAAAATGGCATTGGCGCCCAGTTTGGATTTATTCGGAGTACCGTCCAGATCAATCAAAGCCTGGTCGATTTCGATTTGTTCGGTTGCGTCAAAGCCGACGAGTTCGTCAGCAATCAGATCGTTCACATTTTCAACAGCTTTTTGGGTGCCTTTGCCGAGGTAGCGGCTTTTATCACCGTCTCTCAGCTCAACCGCTTCATGAACACCGGTAGATGCACCGGACGGGACAGCTGCGCGTCCATAATTGCCATCCATCAAGACAACTTCCACTTCAACCGTCGGATTACCACGGGAGTCCAATATTTCTCGCCCGATGATTTGTTCGATAATGGTATCCATCTTTTCCTTATTCCTTCTTTTTTGAAATTTCGGGCAGATTTTCACCCGTTCTTATTAATTATAAGACAATTTTGTGAATTATTTCTAAAAACAGGAAAGGGCTACCAGTAAAGTGCGGTCCATCATTGTTCGGGGCTCCGATAGGAAAAAAAACATGAATGAGATATATTCCTGAAAGTACTTTGGTTCCCATTTAGGGCGGATTCGTAAATATATCAGTTCCTTCTTTCTTATGGCCAATTTTCTTTGAGGTATTTCGGATGTTGGACCTGCCCTTCTGTACTTGGATATTGCATGCATTCTGTAAATTGAAATAAATAATTTTAATGATTAAATATTTATTTTTTTTGTAAAATAAACGATAATGATTTTTTATATTATTTATGATATGTAAGCGTAATTATCTTGACTTAAGACAATATTATTTGTAGAATATGATTTTTATGTTGAGTAAAATATGTATAAATTTTTATCTTTGATCAAATAAAATAAATTATAAAAATTTTAATTATTTCTTAAATGATCACTGAGGTAACAAAAAATAATTTAATAACGAGATAAATGGTAAATGTATGTTTTGATTTTGTTTTTTTCAATGATCGGAATCATTCTTTTCGCGACTAACCGTTTAAAAATTCCCGTCCATATCGCTCCGTTATTTACGGTCAGCAGCATTGTATTGATCCTATATGGCTTTACGCTTTGCTCCCATGGATTGTTGGGTGTGTGGTTCCTTGTGGGGTGTAATGTGGCCGCGTTAGTTGACAGCATCATTTTTTATCTGAAAGAAAAGTCGTATGAGAAGCTAAAGAAAATTCTCGCGCCGCTCAGTCTTTATGCGTTATTTTTTTCCGGGTTGGGATTTCTCTCCCGCAATTGGAATTTCCATTGCTGGGATGAATATATGCATTGGGATCCGTTCAGCCGGTATATTTACAAAACCGGTCATTTTTTTACCGGTGAACAGTGGTTCGTTCATCCGACCTATGTTCAGGGAATTCCATTATTCGGTTTTTTTGCCGCCCAATTGACGAAATACACGGATGCTGTTTTACAGTTTTCAGTCAACATTTATCTGCTATCCGGAATATTTGTCTTCGCAAAAAAATGGGACAGCAAAAAAGCCGTTCTTTTCAATTTTGGATTTATTCTTCTATCTTACGCCATTATTTCTCGTTACACCTATCTTTACATCAACTCATATATTGCCGACATCCTGTTGGGCGTTATTCTGGCAAGCGTTCTCTATCTGCTGTTTTTCGCGGAGGATCCGGTTGAACAAAAAGTGGTACTCCCGATCCTGGGGGCGTTCGTTTTGCTGAAAGATACCGGCATCTTTTTTGCGGTATGCCTGCTGTTTGTTCATCTGCTTACGATTATCGCGGTTCTGTCGTCCCGAAAAGACAAAAACTGGCTGAACATGGCTCTTTATTGGTGCGCAGCCATTATCCCTTACGGAATTTGGGCCATTCGGAATCGAATATTCGGGTTGGTTGCCGATATGAGCATCATGCTGGATCCGCGTGAATATCTGGCCGCCTTCTTCTCCGATTCAAACGAATATTACAACACTGGTCGCAGTTGACTGAAGAGAAAATCGGCGGGTTCGTTTCGCCGGCCCAACTTCTGATCCTCATGATTGCATTATTTGCACTGGCGGGTTTTTTCGTTTATCGGTTCCGGAACAGAAAAATCAATATTCTTTTTGCTTCGTTGATCCTGATCTATCTGGGATATGCGGTTTTGCTGGTCAGTGTTTTTCTGGGAACCCCTGACGAAGGCGAAATTATGCTGGCGACCGATCAAAATTATTACCTGCGCTATTATTCTTCCTTCTTGATTACGATTTTTATATTGATCCTAAATATCTTCCTGGATCATTTTTCCGTTGCGCAAGGCCGCTTAAAATGGATTTGTTCACTTTTGTTGGTCTTCTTTGTGGGATATACTTTTCGGTCTCCGATGTTCCATTTGAAGATGTCCGGCTTATTCATTGAGCCGGATGCCCGATGGGCAGAGGCAAAACAGGTTTACAAGAAATTTGCGAATCGGTTCCCCGAGAATTCAACCGTCCAAATCATCATGTATGACAACGACATTTTGGTGCGTTACATGCTGAATGATCTTTTCACCGGCGAGCGGGTGACTTTTGCCCTGGACAACATGAATA
>CALCQT010000031.1 GCA_937894825.1 uncultured Anaerolineaceae bacterium | reverse complement strand
AAAAACAGTTTTCACATTGCCTTCTTTGGTCCTGATCGTATTTGTTCCCGGGAATCCAAACAGAAGAAAAGGTCTGCGATTTTATTTCTTTCTTCGCTTTGAAAAAGAGCACTGTCCAATTCAGGAAAGCGGCGTGCTTTTTGAATTCCTGTCCCTTATTATAGTTTATTCCGAGTGCGGATTGAGCGCCAGATTTATTGATTTGGGTGAAATCCAATTCACTTTTACTAGGCTCGCCCGAAACTGCGGATCAGAACAGAGAAAGCTGCTGTGGATCAGAATCGGGCTTTTTTTCTTCCTTCGGAGGGATTTTTCCATGTGGTAAATCCGCGGGAGGGATTTCAACCGACAGCCCGTTATATGCTGTTTCGGCAGTTTCTTCAATCTCCATGGCGGGGTTCAGCTGATTTTGCGCTGTCTGCAAGTATTGCGGCAAAAGGGAAAAATCATGCAGAATGCTGGAGCCGCCGCGGGGTGAAACATGGGTACGATCATTTTCCCGTTGACCCAGTGGCCTTGCCCATGGATGGCGCTGATGCGTTTGAGTGGGAAGTAGCGCGCCATTGAAAAGCGCCCCAATGTGACAATAATCAACGGGTCAATCAGCGCGATCTGACGGTCCAGATAACCGGCGCAGGCGCTCAACTCTTCCGGCATGGGGTCGCGGTTCGCGGGCGGGCGGCATTTTACGACATTGGTAATAAACACATCCTGCCGTTTCAGCCCGGCGACGCCCAACAGTTCGTTGAGAAAGTTTCCGGCCTGTCCGACGAAGGGGCGTCCGGTTTCATTTTCATTGAGGCCAGGCCCTTCACCGATGAAAAGGATTCGGGTTTTGATGTTTCCTTCCCCCGGAACGGCCTTTTTCCGCGAAAGGTGAAGTTGGCATTTTGTACAGACTGAAATCTCGTTGACCAGTTTTTCCATCTCAGGTTGTTGTTCGTTCATGGGGTCTCCTGCCGGAAGAAATTGTTTTGATATGCTAAAGGATACAACGTCATCATAAGTGCATCCTCATGATTATCCTGATAATATGACTTTCGGATTCCGGTTTCTTCATATCCGAATTTTTGATATAAATGGATCGCGCTCGTGTTTCCGCTGCGCACTTCCAAAAATGAGGTGCGGGCGCCTTCGTCCCAGGCGGCTTTCAAGCCATGACGGAGCAGGGCGCCGCCGATGCCGCGTTGTCGAAAATCGGGCGAAACGGCAAAATTTGCCACGTGGATTTCGTCCAGAATCAGCCACAAAATCAGAAACCCAAGAATTTTTCTCTCAGTGTTTTCCGCAACCCAATTTCGGGCAGCGGTATTTTCGACCGTCTCAAAACGGTAGGAACTGAGCGGCCAGTACAAACCAGCGGTTTGTTGGTCGATCTCAAATACATTCGCTACATCTTCCGGCGTCATTTTGCGGATTTGAAAGTTCATTTTTTCTATTTCATTTCGAAAGCAATCTCAATTTTCAAAATGAAGCATACCTCGCTGGTCGGTTTCCAGACCCTAAAGGAACCGCAAACCGAACCACTTTTCTTCTAAGTTTTTAATCCGGTATCGGATCTTTTGTTCGGAGATAGATGGGCGCGGCTTCCGCCAATGACGAACAATCCCCTTTCAGGAACTTCTTCCAGGCGATTTCCGCCAGAAATCCTGCTCTGCGCAGACTTATGGCAGGAGCAGCCAACTTAATGTTCTTGTTCTGTTTTTTCAGGAAGGCGCGCGTATCCCCGTTGATCTCTCCGCAAACGGTTGTAGGGGTTTCAATGCTTTCTGCCAAAAGATCCGCCGTAAAAACGGCGATTTCGGAATCGGCTTTCCAGCCGGTTTTATCTTTCATAAAGAATTGGGTTGCAAGGCGTTCTCGCCCGGCCTGCAGGACCGTGCACAGCGGCAGGTCATTGACCGGTTGTGCGGCAGCCAGAACATTCAGCGTTGGGACGCTGATCATTGGAACTTCCAGGCCAAGGGCCAGCCCTTTGGCGAAAGCCATTCCGACCCGCAGACTGGTGAATGATCCCGGCCCTGCCGCAACAGCGATCGCGCTCAGTTTGTTTTTATCCAGCGTTAGTTCTTCCAGCAGTGTCTTCACGGCTCCGGCCAATATCGTTGTGTGACGGTTGCGGCTGAGCCAGGTTTTTTCGCCCAGAACGGTGACGCCATCGTGAACGGCAATGCTGATGGTACTGGTTGATGTATCAATCGCTAAGAGCATTTTTCTCTATACCCCAAAAGACCGATGGCGGAAAGTCTGCGCCAGCGTGATATTGCGGGCCCCTTTGGGCTCGATCGTGATTTGCCGGTGTTCATCCGAAATCCAGTCTATTCGAATCCAAAGTATTTCTTTGGGCAGGATGGGCAAAATCCGTTCTGCCCATTCGATCAGCAAGGGCCCTCGCTGGAGCATCCGCTCCAGGTCCAGTTCTTCGGCTTCCCAGGGGCTTCCGATCCGGTAAGCGTCAAAATGAAACAGTGTCCCGCCGTCCATCCGGTTATATTCGTTGATCAAAACAAATGTCGGGCTGGTCACCGGATCGACACTGCCCCATCCCTTCGCAATGCCCTGAATAAAGGTCGTTTTGCCGGCGCCGAGTTCCCCACTGAAACAGATCAAATCTCCGGCCTGAAGCAGGTTTCCCAGCCGCATTCCGAATCGCTTTGACTGGTCCGCGCTGCGGCTGAAACATTCAACAGTGTCTGATTGCAGTATCGCCATATCCGTTTATTTTTCCGATTGGTCCGGCTGGGAGGATGATCCTTTTTCCGGGCTGCCCTTCATTCTCTGACGCAGTTCGCGACGGGAAAGCAGCACCCTGTGTTTACAGGTCATACATTCC
>CALCQT010000030.1 GCA_937894825.1 uncultured Anaerolineaceae bacterium | reverse complement strand
GCCGTTGCCCTCCATGAAGGGGTGGGCAACATTCATCTCCACATATTTGTCGGCTATTTCGTCAAGGGTGTTTTCAGGCATTTCCCCAATGTTTTTCAATGTTTCGGGAAGGAACCGGGCCATTGCGAACTGGAAGCCGGCCTTTGCAATGTTCAGCGTTCGGACTTGTCCGGCAAAATCATAAAGCCCGCCGAAAAGATAACCGTGAATTTGCTGTAATCCCCTGACGGTCCCGACTGTTATGGTATCGAACAGGGAACTATCAAACAGTGCGTAAGCCTTTGACTTGCTTTTGCTGTCAATCATCTCGTCGCTGTAGGCAAACCACTCGATAAAGCGATTCGCCTTCTTGCCAGGAAACTCTTTGGCGAGTAAGATAACGCCCTCATTGGTCAGGCAGTCTGTCATTCGACATTTGCCGTCAAGAGCCATGAGCTTGAACCCCTTACAATCTGTAAGGACTTCGCTCCCGACCTTTTTAGGCGATTTTTAGTACATATCAGTAATTCCGCGAATCCGCACGCTGGCTCAACACACCAACAATATCAACGACGGAGAACCACCACTTGGAATTCTCGTCATCCCAAACAGCACGCACTTCTCTGTCGTCGAAAAATCGGATGGACACTTTTCCACAAGATTTCAAGCCCTCGCGCTCACCCTCACTCCTCGACAAATTTTCTATATCATCTGATTTTCATAAATCACATCAATGATGTCCATGCCTGATTTTGCTTTGGAACGATTCCGCATGATTGACTCGATCATATCATCAGTTCCGCTTCCTTATATACTTCGTGTTTCGCGCGGCGCCGACCTTTTCGATAACGCCAGCCTTCACCATTGAGCCGAGAATCGCCTCTATGGTTGTTGGGCTCACATCCGGCAAGACATACGCGATTTCCGCTTTCGAGATTGGGAGCAGACTGTTCAAAACGGTCGCTTCCACCCTGTGTTTCTTTGTCACTCGCTTGCCCTGAACAACAGCGAACCGCTTGTCCAATTCTTTATAGCACATCAACAACGTCTGCAAAAAGTTTTCAAGGAATGGAAAGTAGCTGTTTGTATTCTGGTGCCACCCGTCAGAGGACTGCCTCAATGCCTCATAGTACATCGCTTTCGAGCGATTGATCTGTTCCTCGAATGAGATATAGCGCCCTGCGTCAAAGCCGTTCTTGTAGAGCAGCAGCAATGAGAGCAACCGTGACATCCTGCCGTTACCATCCGAGAATGGGTGGATACAGAGGAAGTCAAGTATGAAGCATGGGATGAGCAACAGACCGTTGATCCCCACATTGGTCCTCGCGTCCATAAAGGCCAGGATGAGTTGCGCCATCGTATCCGCTGTTTCGCTTGCGGGAGTGGGAGCAAAGCGAACCTTTCGTCTGCCGAAAGCGTCTATCTCCATGATGACATTATCAAACTGTTTGTATACACCGCCGCCTGTCGGGATGTAAGAAAGCATCGTTCGGTGAAGCCCCAATATATCGGATTCACGCACATCAAGCGTAGCGTAGTTGTCATGGATGGCAGCGAGTGCGTCGCGGTATCCGGCAATCTCCATTTCATTGTGGTTAAGGGGTGCGCTCTGTTGGTTGACAATCTCCGCGATCCGCTCTTCGCTTATGACGATTCCCTCAATCTCATTGGAGCCTTTGACCGATTGAACCCGCGCGATACGCTCCAAACTGGTAAAGATATCGGGATATAAATCTTTACGCTCGGACTCCATCGCTTTGAGTTCGCTGATAGCGTTGGTGATGTTCAGAAGTTTGGCTGGGAGCAAGCCGTTTTCCAGGAATGAGTAATCAAAGTATTTCATTGCACACTGCCTTCCATATCTGCATATATTATAATGTTATATATGCAGATAATCAAGAAATATCTGCATATAAATCGCCCAATTTTCATGCAGAATTGTATAAATTGGTTTTTATTGATATTGCCTGAATTTGAACAATCAAGTAGAAGGTAGATGATCAATTCACTTATCGCCCTCTCACACTACCGTACGTACGGTTCATAAACGGCGGTTCAAGATTTACGCACCGACTTTCCGGAAGTAATTATCAGATTCGTTTGCTTCAGATCAAAATGCCTATACATCCGCTCTTGTATTTTCGTCGGAAATAATGCATAATATTTCCGACGAACGTTGAAATGGAACGCGACAAAACACTAGAAAGAATTGAGAGAAGAATACGACCAGTGGCGTTATAACTATCTACAGTTTGATACAACACAAAAACGGGTAAAATTCCGCCACAGGAGCTACATAATATGTAAATAGAATCTTTAAAGAAGGAAAATCTATGAAACATCTTTTCAAAGCAACAAAAATGGGTTGGGCAAGTGAAAAAGAGGGTATCTGGTTCGATTCAGATGACTTCACAGTAGAGGAAGCTAAGCAAGAATTTAAAGAATATCAAGGAACCACCGACAGAGGTTATCCTTACACCGGATACGAATACGACGGACAGAAGTATCACGATGTAACTTATTTAGGCGAGTTTAAAGATGATGAATTGCCACGTAACGATAATGATTTACTGGATCTTCTTTTGAAAAGACATCAAAAAGACTAATAATCAGCCAAATGAAAAGAGCTAACTGACACTCAAAAATCAGTTAGCTCTTTAAAAAATTGTTGCCAAAACGTTGCCACGAGGTGGTTTTAGCCTTGCAAACCCACTTTGTTACTTTATTAAGGGGTTACAGCGTTTATGGTATCACTCCCACTCGATCGTGGCCGGCGGCTTGCCGGTGATGTCATACACCACCCGGTTCACGCCGCGCACCTCATTGGTGATCCGTTTCGAGGCCCGCGACAGCACCGCATACGGCACCTCGACAAACTCGCAGGTCATGAAATCCGTCGTCAGCACCGCCCGCAGCGCCACCGTTGCCTCGTAGGTCCGTCCATCCCCCATCACGCCCACCGACTGCAAATCCGTCAGCACGGCAAAATACTGGTCGGCATGGACCTGCGCCTCTTCCAGCTCCGCACGGAAAATCGCATCCGCCTCACGCAGCAAGTCCAGCCGCACCTTCGTCACCGCACCAATCACGCGCACAGCCAGCCCCGGACCCGGGAACGGCTGCCGGTTCACCAGCGCCTCCGGCAGGCCAAGCTGCCGTCCCAACGACCGCACTTCATCCTTGAACAACCCGCGCAGTGGCTCAACGATCCCATCAAACCCGATATCTTCAGGCAGTCCGCCCACATTATGGTGCGACTTGATCTTTGCCGCATGCCCGGTTCCGCTCTCGATCACATCCGGATAAATCGTCCCCTGCGCCAGGAACTTCACATCCCCGAACTGCCGTGCCTGATCCCCGAACACCGCCACAAATTCAGCCCCGATAATCTTCCGCTTCTGTTCCGGATCCGTTACGCCATCCAACTTCTGTAAAAAACGTTCTTCGGCATTCACGCGCACAAAACGCAGCGCCTTGCCGGCAAAAGCCGCTTCAATTTCGTCACCCTCGTTCTTGCGCATCAGCCCGTGATCGACGAAAATGCAGATCAGCCGGTTTGGCAACGCCCGCTCCAGCACCGCCGCGCACACCGCGGAATCGACCCCGCCGGACAGCCCCAGCAGCACCTGTTCGCCGCCGACCTGGGCCTGCACCGCCGCGATTTGCTTCTCCAGATAATCTTCCATCGTATAATCTCCCGCCGCTCCGCACACCCGATAGAGGAAATTGTGCACCATCCGCAGCCCGTTGACCGTCAGCTCAACCTCCGGATGGAACTGGACGCCATACAGCTTGCGCGCAGCATCAAACATGGCCGCGTTCGGGCAGCTCTCGGAGGCGCCTGCCGTCCGGAACCCTTCCGGCAGCGCTTCCACCTGATCGGTATGGCTCATCAGCACGACCTGTTGCGGATCCAGTCCGTCAAACAACGGGCAGTCCGGATCCAACTGCACGACCCGCTGTCCATATTCACTTGTTACACTGCGTTCAACCGTCCCGCCAAACAGGTAACACATCAACTGCGCGCCATAACAGATCCCCAGCACCGGAATGCCCAATTCAAAAATCCGCGGATCGCATTTCGGCGAATCCGGCTCATAGACACTATTCGGTCCGCCGGTGAAAATGATCCCGATCGGCGCCTTCCGCCTTACTTCTTCGCTCGAAATATTTCCGGCGCAAATCTCTGAATATACGGCACACTCACGCACCCGGCGGGCGATCAGATCCTTATACTGTCCGCCAAAATCCAGAATCAAAACGGTTTGATTCTTCATCTATTGTTCCCGAAATATGATCTGACTTTCGTCCATCGACTCGATGATCGCCAGCGATTCGACGCGGATACCCATCCCGCGCAACTTCTTGCCGCCTTCTTCAAAACCTTTTTCGATGGCGATGGCACAGCCGGCCAATTCGGCACCGGATTGCGACACAATATCGACCAGGCCGAACATCGCCTGCCCCCGAGCCAGAAAATCATCAATGATCAGCACCCGATCCTCCGGACTGAGAAATTTCTTCGATACAATAACGGTATAGGTAACGCCCTGCGTATAAGACTCCACCGCCGCCATATAAACATCGCCGTCAATATTCTTAGTGCGATTCTTTTTGGCAAACAAGGCCGGCACTTTGAGCTCCCGTGCCGCCGCACAGGCCAACCCGATTCCAGAGGCCTCGATCGTCAACACTTTGGTGACGCCCGCATCCCCAAAGAGACGGAAAATTTCTTTCCCGATTTCCTCATACAACGCAACGTCGATCTGATGATTCAGAAAACTGTCCACCTTAAGAATATTGCCGGGTTTGACGCGCCCTTCCGTCCTGATTCGTTCTTCTAAAAGTTTCACGAGGATGCTCCGCTTATAAAAAATTTCTTCTCACTTTACCATAACGCCGTCTTTTGCATCGCGGGATATGACAAACCGGACAGGACACCTATGCTGAACCGTTTTCCTCCGATGTAAAGATTTACTTTTCGCAAATGTCTTTTTGTTTATTAACGATCCCGCCCGTAGAGGCGATCACCTACTATTTTTTTCGGTCTCCGAATCAAATTTGATGTGAGTGTCAAAAGTAAGAGTATTAATCCTATAGCAAAGCTGTCATCTCGACTCTCGAAGAAGCGCTTAGGCACTTCTTCGAGGCGGAGAGACCCTCAACGATTATTTCAGGTCTAAAATTCTCCAGAGGAATGACATTCGAAATAATCACCTAAGAAATTTTTCAAATAGAATCCCTCTGGAGGATATCAGACCTCTGCTGGATTTTGAGGGTCTCTCCACCCTGAAAACGGTTGAAAAACACCTTTTTCAGGAGTCGAGATGACGCCTACAGATCAAGTTTGCATACTTTTAACGCCTGAATCAAATTTACTTCCCCCGGCGAAAACCGCCGGCTTTTCGGGTCCGTTCCGGAAGAATGTCCACGTCCGGATTCCGCGAATACATCGGGATCTGGAACATCTGCACAATGGTGCAGATCTGAAAATCCAGCAACCGGCTGCGAATATTCGGGTCAAGATCCTGAACCGGCAGCACCGTCGTTATGACCGTCGGCAACGGCACCATATAGCGGTAATTCAAAATCTGGTACAGCTTCTCCTTTGCCCAGGGAGTCGCGTAAGCCGTGTCCAAATGATCCAGAATCAGCAGCGGCGTATTACGAACCTTCTCAAACATGGTGTCATAGCGGGTTGGGCTCTCGGGGCTGAAAGTCGCACGCAGGTGATCCAGCAAATCGGAAGCCACCACAAACAATGGCGATTCCATCACCTTGCGGCGATAATTGCCGATCGCAGCCGCCAGATGGGTCTTTCCGCTGCCATTCGCGCCGGAAAAGACGATCCAGCCGTCCGGATTCTGCGCAAAGGCAAAGGCTTTCTGATAAGCATTCGCTAATTGAGAGGTCGCCTCTGCAGAGAGCGCTTCCCGTTTGCGTGAATCGAAAGAATCAAAAGTTCGGTTCATCAGCAAATGCAGAATCGAAAGATCATCCCGCTCCACACCGTCCGCCGTCGGGTTACGGTAGTCCGGAGCCACAATGACCACTTTCATCACCAGTGATGGATCCTCCAGCCGGGAGGCCAGTCTTCCGTCCAGCTCTTTCAGCGCCAGATTGGTTGTGATGACGGTTGGCAGCCGCTGGACATAGCGGTAATTCAGGATCTGAAACAGTTTTTCTTCCGCCCAGGGCGTCGAATTTTGCGTCCC
>CALCQT010000029.1 GCA_937894825.1 uncultured Anaerolineaceae bacterium | reverse complement strand
TTGGCGAGACAATCCTTAACAGCGACGGGGCCCAGGTTCCGTTCGCCTTCACCATCTCCTATACGCAGGCCGCAATCCAGGAAAAACACACCTACGCGCTTTCCGCCCGAATCAGCGATTCAGACGGCAAACTGCTCTTTGTGTCAGATACCCATATTCCGGCGGATCTTTCTCAGACGCCGGCAGAAGGCTTTGAGATCATTTTGAAAAAAGCCAACTAATAAAACCGTAGCGGTAAAGTAAAAAATGGTATCCGGATCTTTCGGATACCATTTTTTATACATATCATCGAAAAATCCTTCTCCAGAGAATCACCAACCCGCAGACCGTATAAGGATCGGCTATAATAAGATCAATACGATTTATGAAATTCAATGACCGAGACAAAATCAAACTGAGGACATTTTATGCTGGATTCTTTTACTATTGACGGCGGCATACCACTTCGAGGTGAAGTTACGCCATCCGGGAATAAAAACGCGGCCTTGCCGCTGCTGTGCGCGGCGCTGCTGACCGAAGAACCGGTCATTTTGCACAATATACCGGACATTCGCGACGTCATGGCAATGCGCAACCTGATCGAAAGTCTGGGCGTCACATTTGAAGAATTGACGCCGCACAGCTGGAAAATCCAGGCCAAAGAGGTCCGCCCGTCGGATCTGGATCCGGAGCTCTGCCGCAAAGTCCGGGCGTCAATCCTGCTGGCCGGCCCGATGTGCGGGCGATTCGGCGGGCTGCTGCTGCCCCCGCCCGGCGGTGATGTGATTGGGCGCCGCCGCGTTGACACACATATTCTGGCACTGAACAAATTGGGCGCAAACGCCTATTATGACCGGCAGTATCACTTCGAGGTGGACGGCAGGCTGAAAGGAACCGACATCCTGATGGATGAAGCCAGCGTCACCGCAACCGAAAACGCCATCATGGCCTGCGTGCTCGCCGAAGGCACTTCCATCCTGCGCAATGCGGCTTCGGAACCGCATGTGCAGGAGCTCTGTCAGCTGCTGAACCTGATGGGCGCAAAAATCAGCAACATCGGTTCCAACGTCCTTACCATCGAAGGGGTGGACCAGTTGCATGGCGCCGAATTTACCATCGGACCGGATTACCTGGAAGTATGCAGTTATATCGGCGCGGCTGTGGTCACGCATGGGGAAATCCTGATCCGAAACGCGGGGGAACAATATCTGGAGATGGTCAAGCTGGTGTTTAACCGCATGGGCATCCATTGGAACAGCATCGGCAGCGACATCCTGGTGCCGGAAAACCAGCGCCTGGTGATCGATCCGGACATTGGCGGCGCTATCCCGGAAATCAGCGTGATGCCCTGGCCGGCCTTCCCTTCGGACCTGATGAGCATCGCGATCGTGATGGCTACTCAGGCGCAGGGAACCATTCTCTTCCACGACTGGATGTACCCCAGCCGGATGTACTTCACCGACAAACTGGTCGGGATGGGCGCGCAAATCGTCCTCTGCGACCCGCACCGCTGCATCGTGCAGGGTCCCACCCGGCTCTACCCGGAAAAGCTCGAATCCCCGGACATCCGCGCCGGTATGGCGCTGCTGCTGGCCACACTGGCCACTTCCGGAAAATCCACCATCCGAAATATTAAGCAGATCGAACGCGGTTATGAACGTGTGGATGAAAAATTGCGGGCGTTGGGCGCCAGAATTGAGCGCGTAGCATCCTGAGCGAGGCGAACGGGAAATAAAAAACTATCGACGGCAGGTTCCGCGATACGGGCAGCGAAAACATTCCCCGTATCGCGGAGCCTGTTTTGTTTCCTGTATTCTGGCAATCAGCCGCCAGGCTCGCCGGATTCTCTCCAACGCACTGTCCCAGTTGCAGGAGGTAATTCGCACACCGCTGCGCTGGAAAGCCGGTTTTCGGATGCGGGAAAGATTATTCACCCAGCGATACTGGTCATAATAGAATTCATACGAAGCATCCTGGAACATCCGGCGCATGTATTCAACATAAATCGACATCTGCAGCTCATCATGCGGATAAAAATCGCGGCCGGTCTTATGATCGACCAAAATGATCCGGTCGTCCTTCCTAAGCACAAGGTCGATCACCCCGACACAGGGGGGAAGCGCCGGGTCCACCGCCATGACAAATGGCTTTTCGACCGAAATGACTTCATAATCCTGCCAACAGTGATCGATATGAACCAGGTACGCATTTTCCAGATGACGCCGGCTTTCGCCGGTGTTGTCATCCGCAAGGACTTGGAAAGCCCGTGTACGAACGTCATCCCGTTTGCCGGTTTCAGTCCGGTAAAACGCAGCCACCATTTGATGAAATAATTTACCTTTGGTGAAATAATCCGGCAGCGGTTCCGGATCCAGCCCAAGCACATACTGCAGATAATAGCGATATTGACAGGCTTCAACCGTCGTGATTTGACTGAAACTGAGGTGCGGAATCTGTTCCGCCTTGAGCCGCTCCGCAAACGCATCAAAATCTCCGTCCAGGTTGTCGATCAGCACCTCAATTGTTTTTACTGAGTCAGTCACACAGGTTCTCCACTTCTTCCTGAAGAAATGATACGATGAGGCGCCGATCGGATATCCGATCGGCGCCTCATCGTATCATTTATGAAATTACACCGCCAAAAATTCATCCACCATGTCGCGTAATGCCTTTTCAGACATTGAACCGACATGACGCTTTACTTCCTGGCCGTTTTTCACAAAAAGCAGCGTCGGTATGGAGATAACCTGATAAGCCGCGGCACGATCGCCGCTATCATCCGTATTGACTTTAGCCACGATCACCTTTCCGGCGTAATCTTTCGCAACTTTATCCAAAAGCGGCGCAACCATCCGGCAGGGGCCGCACCAGGGGGCCCAAAAATCAACCATCACCGGCGTGGCCGATTGTAAAACAGTCTTCTCAAATGCATCATCCGACACATGAATGGGTTCAGAAATCATTTTTTTCTCCTATCTGACACAGGGGTTTCAGCGATCCCATGGATCAACCCGTTTCAAAAAGAACTTCAATTATCATCCGTTCCTTCAATTTCGATTTGAATTGTACCTTGAAAAACTCCTGTTTCAAAAAACAAACAATTTTCTTATCCGCCGAATGACTCAACAGAAAGGATTCAAAATTCCAGACACTTGCAGGCGCCGGCGTAATACTGGCCGGTGTTCTCCCAGGAATTGTTTGCGGGATTCAAGCATGGGCAAAGAATTATCTCATCCTCATAATTCACAAATTGCGCTGCCTGATGGTAAGTCTTCCGGGCCGCATCCGCCAACAATGAAGCCTCGTCACCGATCCCGCAAACCGGGTTCGACTGAATTTTGTTATAAATCCCCCACAGAGAGAACGAATAGGGAAGCTCCAGTAATTCCAGCCGGCCGTTGGCCTCCATGATCAGCTGCGCCAGGTCAAGCATTTTTTCTTTATAAGCTTCATCGTTTCCGGAAACACAGAGGGTATCGTTTATGTCTGTGACAGAACCATATATGTTTTCAACCCCGACCGAAAGCCCTGCCATCAGTTCAGAGAAGGATTCGCCCGTCAATTGTTGGGCGCCGGCGGACAACCCCGGTGTCACCGTCGGTTGCGGCGTCAATGTCAACAAAACATCCTGCAGACTGATCGCCTGGCCGCTCACGACTTCACTGACTGATATCGAAATAACAAAAACCAAACTCAAAGCAAACACAAGGCCCGCTATCCAATAGCGCCCTTCCAATTTTTGACTCATTTTTTACTCCTTTGAATAATCACAACTGTCTGTCAACCACCCGGTTCGCGTAAAACGGCAGCGACTGTTTCAATCACCGTCTCCAGATCGCTCCGCTCAATGACCAGTGGCGGCAGGAAGCGCAGCACCGTCAGCCCGGCGGTCAGAACAAGAACCCCGCGCGCAGCCAATTCCGCGACATAGGGCGCCGTCTTCTGTTTCAGTTCGACCCCAATCATCAACCCCAGGCCGCGCACCTCACGGATCAGCGGCGATTCGATCCCGCGCAGGGCATTCAGGAACCAGGCGCCGTTTCCGGCAGTCTTCGCCAGCAAATTTTGCTCTTCAATAAAATCGATCGCAGCCAACGACGCCGCACAGGCCAGTGGGTTGCCGCCAAAAGTCGAGCCATGCACTGCCGGCGGGATTTTTCCCAGTCCGGGACGCAGCAGGGTTGCGCCAAAGGGGATTCCCCCGCCAAGACTTTTC
>CALCQT010000028.1 GCA_937894825.1 uncultured Anaerolineaceae bacterium | reverse complement strand
AAGCGTTGTTTCTGGATTGGCCGGTTCTGTAGGATAGCAGTATTTAATTTATTTTTCGCAAAGCGAAAAATAAATTAAATACCATCGTCATCGCGTATCCCCTGTTCCGTTTTTGACCTGCTCAATCAGCTCGCGCAGCTGCCGGGTGGTCCGGGTGAATTCGGGCGTATCGCGCAATTGGCCGGTGCGCGGCCGTTCGAACGGGATGCGGAGTTGCTCGACAATTTTGCCGGGCCGGTCCTGAAAGACCAGGATCCGGTCGGACAGCAGCACCGCTTCCGAAATCGAATGCGTCACCATCAACACGGTGGTCTGAACCGACTCCCAGGTGGCCATCAATTCCAATGACATCTGTTCCCGGGTCAGCGCGTCCAGCGCCCCAAACGGTTCATCCAGCAGCAACAACTTCGGTTTTTGGATCAGCGCGCGCGCGATTGCGACCCGCTGTGCCATTCCACCGGAAAGATTTTTCGGCCATTCGTTTTCAAAACCGCTCAACCCGACTTTTTCAACCCACTCGCCTGCCTGTCGCAGCGCTTCTGCCTTGTCCACCTTGCGGATCAGAAGCGGCAGCGCAATGTTTTGAATTACGGTATTCCAGGGCAACAGATTGTAACTCTGGAATACGATCGCCCGGGTGAACGGTGCGCCATTCCGGATTGTGATCGTGCCTGAGGTGGGTTCCAGCACGTCGGCCAGAATCCGCAGCAGCGTGCTCTTCCCGGACCCGGACGGGCCGATCAGACAGGCGAATTCACGCGGATACAGATCCAAGTCGATATTTTCCAGCACCTCCAGCTCCCCTTCATCAGAGGGGAAGCGCATCGACAAATTCCGGACGGACAATAAGGGTGTTTCCAATTTATCTCTGCTCACTTTTTTCAACAAATTCATTGGTGAAAGCCGGTTCGACCGAAATCCCTTCCGATATCAGCCCCATTTTCGTCATGACGTCTGCCATGTTTCCCCAGGCTTCCGGATCGGAGATGCCGGTGGCAAACCCCTGACCGCTGTCATACAGGCGTATGGATTCCAGCAGCACATTTTTCTGCAGCTCCTGATTTGCGGCGTCTTTCAGGTTATCCACATACTTCAGGCAGATTTCGTAAGCTTCGTCCGGATTTTCCTGCGTCCAGCGGATCCCGCGCAGAAAAGCCCGCACCATCCGTTCCACCAGCTCCGGATTTTCCTTGATTGTTTTCTCGTTGCTGATCAACCCGTTCCCAACCATCGCGACATGATCCGCCACCGGGATCAGACTGACCTCATAGCCTTCGGCCTGCAACTGGACCGGTTCGTTGGCCACATAGATGACCGCGGCGTCGATCTTTTTTGAAACCAGCATTTCCACCTGTGCATAGCCGACCGTCTCCAGCCGAATGTCGGTGTCCGTCATGCCGGCCTGCTGCAGCAGCGCCTCCAGCCCGATGTACGAAGCGCCGCTCAATACCGGCGTGCCGACGCTGTGGCCGCGCAGATCCTCCAGCGTTTCAATCCCCGTCTCGAGCAGCGAAACGATGCCAACCGGGTATTTCTGATACCAGCCCGAAATGTAAACAACCGGCAGTCCCTGGTTCCGCGCTAACAGGACCTGCTCGCCGGAACTGATGGCGAAAGGAACCTTTTCCGCCCCGGCCAGCGCGACGTTGTCGGTTTCCTGACTGTGATCCAAAGTCAATTCGATATTCTCTTCGGCGAAAAAGCCTTTTTCCAGCGCCACGTAGAGCGGGGCGAATTGGACGTTGGGCGTGAATCCGACCGGCAGCGAAAAGCTGTCAACAGCTGTTTCTTTCTTTGGCGCGGAACAGCCGGCGAGCATGACCGCCAATAAAATGACGGGTAACAGAAGCAAGGTTTTGTTTTTCATGGTTTTCTCCTATTCTTTGCGCTGCCATTTTAACAACCTGCGCTCGATCAGAACAACACTCAGGTAGAGCAGCAGCGCGATAAGCATTAACATAAAAACGGCCACGAAGACCATGGCCGTGTCATATTGTCCGCGCGCGGTGTTCAACAGATAGCCCAGTCCGGCGTCCGCTCCGGTCAATTCGCCGACCACCGCGCCGATGACGGAAAGGGTGGCGCTGATGCGCAGCCCGCCGAAAATCACGGAAAGCGCGCCGGGCAGCTCCAGGTACCGGAAGATGTCCCGTGAACTGGCCTGCATGGAGGTCATCAGGTCACGCAGATTGTGCGGAATTTCTTTCAGTCCGAGAATCACGTTAATCTGGATCGGGAAGAAGACCACGATGCTGCAGATCAACACTTTCGGGGCAATGCCGGAGCCAAACCAGATCGTCAGCAGTGGGGCGATGGCTGCCATGGGGATGGCCTGCCCCGCGATGATATATGGGGTGAGGACCTTTTCGATCAGCGGATGATGCGCCAGAAAATAACCCGACACCATGGCGACCGAAGAACCGATGATTAAACCCAGGATGACTTCCGAAAAGGTGACCAGGGTGTGCCGGAGCAACACGCCGGAGCGGACGGAAGTGAAAAACCGCAACAGAATTTTTGACGGTGCGGGAAGGATGAAATCGGGATAGTTCGAGGCCCGGACCAGAATTTCAATCAGAATCAATCCGCACAGGATCGAAAGCGGCGGAATGAAATCCCATAGCATGAATTTTTTATTTTTGTTTTCTTTTAACATAAAAAGCCCTGTTTCTCAGGGCTTTAAAATAACCGAACACGGGTTATCTTTCTTCCATCCGGACTTTACCGTCGATCCCGGAATTTCACCGGGTCTGCTTGCGCTCGTGGATTTTTACCACCGATCGGGAATTGGCTTCACGCCTCACCCTGCCCTGAAAGATCAATTATCTGTATTTTAATGCCGGACAACCGGATTCGTCAATAAGAAAATCCTTAGAAATTATGTATAGAATCCAATTGTTAGCATATTCGACCTATCCAAAAATAAATAATATTGATAAAATCAAGAAAAATATTAAAAAACGGTATAAAAAATTCTCTTTTAGAAAAAATATTGATGTCAGGAGAAGAATATGATAGAGAAAGATCGAATTCTTCGTTTACAGGAAATACAAATTGAAAATTTTAAAAATATTGGAAAGGGTACCGTCACTTTTCCCTCAGCTGAGAATGGGACTTTTTACGAAGGCCACGGCGAGATTGTTGGAATTTACGGACAGAACGCCTCCGGCAAAACATCCGTTATCGAAGCTTTGTCGCTGCTTCAATCGATGCTTCTTGGGATATCCATTTCTTCAGAACTTGGCCATTATGTGAACAAAGAATCCACGTGGTCAAGGTTATCATTCCAGTTTTATACCTGCTATCAATCAGAACGTTTGTTGATCAACTATGCTTTCACTTTTGAAAAAGGAAAAAAAGAAGAGAATGGTTCCGGACGGATTGTTGGCGAGGAATTGAAATATAAAAATCTGAGCGCGGAACAAAGTTTCCGAACGATCCTGGCTTATGATGCGAATTTGGGTAAAGAAGGACTGGTAACCGAAAGGTATTATCGAAAATTAATTGGCGGAGAACAGAAAAACAGGATTAAAGTTGAGGTTGAAAAACAGCGGGCCTATGAAGAAGGCAGATCGGTATTGTTTTCTGAAGGGATCAGAACATTGGTTGACAATAATTTTGATGATCCTGTTGTTAAATCTGTTTTTAATTCACTGCAATTCTATGCCCGTATGAACATGATCCTTTTAACCAACCGTGATTCTGCCAGCGCGACTTTTAATATACTTACAATGCAAATCCGACATGAAGAGGGAATGCGCCTGACCAGAGGCGATTTTTTTATTCCCACTATTGAAGAATCATTTAATATCCCTGAAGAAGAGTATTCGATGTTTCGTTCGATTGTAGAGCAAGTCAATTTGGTGCTACAGAAAATTGTTCCGGACCTGTCGGTCAGAGTATTTGAGCTAGGCCGGTCATTGGATAAGGATGGGAAACAACAAGTCACGCTTGAAATTGTTTCAAATCGAAAAGGGGTGGAAATTCCGTTCCGATATGAATCGGACGGGGTAAAAAAGATTTTCCTGATGCTGAATGCACTGATATCCGTCTATAACAATCCTTCCGTGTTGGCGGCGATTGATGAGATCGATTCCGGCGTCTTTGAGTTTATGCTGGGAGAACTGCTGGCGATTATGCAGAAAGGCGCGAAAGGACAATTGATTTTTACCTCTCATAATCTCCGGGCTATGGAGAAGCTGAATAAAGAATCAATTATTGTCAGCACGGCAAATCCGGACAAACGGTTTATGCGGATTCCCAATATTCGGGGGACCAACAACTTACGGGATGTTTATCTGCGAACGGTAGATTTGGGCGGCTTAAATGAAGAAATCTATGAGCCGACAGACCGTTACGCAATTTCTCATGCCTTCCGAAAAGCCGGAGTAAAACATGAGCAAAAGTAAGCAGATTGTTTTGTTTATTGTGGAAGGGCATACCGACGAAGAGGCGCTTGCACCGGTTTTATCTAATCTGCACCGGCAATATACAACAAAGGACGAAATCCGCTTCGCGGTAACGTATGGCGATATAACAAGCGCAGAGGGAGCAGATATTAATTCCATAACACAGGACATAGCAGATAAAGTAGATGAATACCTTTTCTCCGAACGTCCACTAAAGATCAGCGATATTTTTCGTATTGTCCACATCCTGGACACGGATGGCGCTTTTATACCGGATGCCCGAATTATGAAGCAAACCGGACAGGACAAACCTTTCTACGATGATGAGTGTATCCTCTGCGAATCCATCCCTGGGTTACAAAAAAGGAATCGCCGAAAATCACAAATTATGCGAAAGCTGGCAGGAATGAGAAGTGTGACTTACCGGAATGAAAAGTTCCTTAAAGGAAAAAAGTCTGGCGGGGGCAGGAAAATCCCCTATCAAGCTTTTTTTCTGTCCTGTAATCTTGAGCATGTGCTGCACAATCAAAGAAACGTTCCCGATGACCAAAAAGCAGACCTCGCTTATGCGTTTGCAGACCGATACCAGGAGGATCTGCCCGGATTTGTCGAATTCTTTAACAGTGATTTCGCGATTCAGAAAAATTATCCTGAAACATGGAGTTATCTTTACCAGGGAGTTAATTCACTGTCTCGTTGCAGTAACTTCCATATTTATCTGAATCAACTTGTATCGCCTGAATAATTGTTGTTGGTCAGATTAGATTTTCTGCAATGTTTTAACAGTTTTCAGAATGTGAATAAGAAAACACAAACACCCCGAAAACTCGGGGTGTTTGGATTCAGTCTGTTCGTGTCGATTTACTGGTACGGCTCGGACAATTCGAGCGTGGCCTGGACAATAAATCGCTTATTGTAATCATCCGTGATGAAGTTATAGTCGTCACAGGTGACCAGGGTGAGCGATCTTTCGCCGTTCGGCTGGAAGAGCTGCAACACATCGGTTGGTTTCGTGTAATAGCTGTTTGTAACCTTGTAGATGTATTTCATGCCGTCGTTGCCATAGACGATGACTTCATCCTCCAGATGCAGCCCGGTCAGGTTGACGAATACGCCCTGTGAATAATAATGTCCGGTCAGCACCGAATTGCCGGCAAACGGCAGGTAGGCGCCGCCTTCCAGCTCGCCGATGTAACCGCCCACCATTTTCAGGTTCCAGCCGGATTCGTAGGTATCGCCGACATAGCCGACATGGACGATCGGAATCGGCGTTTCCATACCCAACCCGATGGCCGGGATCTGGAGTGAATTGCCGGTGAAAATAAAGCTGCCGGATTGCTCAGCTGTACTCATGGTCTGTGGCGAGCGCAATGAATAGCCGGTCTCCGGAATTTTTTCCTGCGGACATTC
>CALCQT010000027.1 GCA_937894825.1 uncultured Anaerolineaceae bacterium | reverse complement strand
GGGGTTATATTCAATCAGGTCAAATGAAAACACAGTTACTTTCCGGCTCGGTAGTTGAACGCTCTTGCCTTTCCGGGCCAGATCATAAGCCTTTTGCCCATTAATTTTAATCGCGGAGTAGGCAGGAGGCGTTTGCTCAATTTCACCGGTAAAATGTTTAATCGCCTCCAGTACCTGTTCTTCACTGATCCCGGAAGCATCGCCGCCGGGTTGGATCAATCCATCGCCGTCGTATGTATCCGAAACCGCGCCCAGAACAAAACTGGCTTCATAGCGTTTATAATCCGTCTGCAGATATTCATTCAGTCTGACAGCCGGGCCAACCAGGCAAACAAGCACACCGGAAGCACGCGGATCCAATGTCCCGGTATGGCCGATTCTGCGTAACCCGGTCCCTTTTCGGATAAATTGAACCACATCATGCGAGGTTTTTCCGACAGGTTTATCCACCACCAGAACCCCGGAAATAGCGCTTTTTAATTTCCGGCTGCTTTCATCTCTCATCTTCTGTTGAAACACTCCTTCCGGACATCATCCTTTTGGTCATTTCCAAAACAGGCGGAATTGCTAAATCCAACGAATCGAATATCGTCGCGCCGGACGCCAAAACATGGCCGCCGCCGCCGAATTTTTCAGCAATTTTGGAAACATCCGTTCCCGGCAGTGCACGCCAGGACACACGGACTGTGCTCGCGCTCATTTCAATAAATAGGACGCTAACGGCAGCGTTTGTAGTCGATGAAAGAAAATTAATCAGATTCGCGTCATCATCCTCTTCATAACCTGATTTTTTCTGATCCTCCAGGGTCAGTGTACTCCACAACACCCCATCCGCAAGCTGCATTTTTCCCAATCCATAACCCCAATACTTCCCGGCCTCAAATGAATGCGCTTTCACCACAGTCAGAATGAGATCATACAGGTCCGCCCCCTGTTCTATCAGGTCCGCGGAAATCCGAAGCGACTCAGGATTCGTATTTCTGGTTGAGAAGGTCTGCGTATCCGAAATAATCCCGGACAGTAACGCAGTAGCAATCGGAAGATTCATTTGAAGCCCCAAATGCGGGATCAGGCGAGCGACCAGAATCGCGGTGGCGGCAGCTTCCGGATCCACCCAGTTAATTTTCGCAATGCCAGGGTTCGAAACATGATGATCAATACAGATGTCCGGAATCGGACTATCTTCCCGATTGAAATAATCGCCTGCCCGCCGGATATCGCTGATATCCAACAGGATGGAACAATCAAAAGGCCCCGGTTCTTTCACAAATGGGATTTTTTCAACAAAATCTTCAATTCGGAAAATTCCACTGCGCGGAAGGTCATCATTTGATACAAACTGGACCTGCTTTCCCGCCAGTTCCAACGCCCAGCCCATTCCCAAAACAGAGCCGATTGCGTCTCCATCCGGGCGAACATGTCCAAATACGGCGATCCGTTCAGCCTCATCAATTCGGGCCTTGATTTTTCCGATAATTTCATCCTGTGATTCAATCATTGTTATCCTTTTGTAAATTCAAACACGATTTTTGAAACATCCCGGGATCACCCTGCGGTCCCTCTCATAAGCGCATCAGAGAAGCTCCTCAAAAAAATCTTATTCAGCTTTCACGCTCAAATCAATATTACTTCAACTCACTGCTCCCGTTAAAAAGTGAGGAATTCCGCTGGGAACTTCTCACTTTTCGTCTTCACCTTCATCTTCAGATTCCGTGAATTCCGTTTCGGATGGTTGCGGCTCCAAAGCCGCCTTCGCCTCCCGCTCCTCCTTAATCTGCTTCAGCAAAAATTCGATCCGGTCCGCGTTCTCGGGTGTCGGATCCCAATAAAAACGCAGCCGCGGAAATGTTCGTAGTTCAATCGACTGCGAAAGCTGATGACGCAGAAAATTAGAGGCAGTCTCAAGTCCTTCCAGAACTTCCGCGCTTCGTTCCCGGCCTTCCAGGGCAGAAACATAAATACTGGCATAGTAAAGCTCACGATCCACCTTGACGTCCGTTACTGTGACGCCACTCAGGCGGGGATCATCCACTTCATACAACAATAACTCCGATAAGTCATCACGGATCCGCTCCGCGATCCTGTTCAAACGTAATGGTGAGGGCATCCTTTCTTACTCCTTTCAAGAACCAAATCTCTCTAAGATGAATGTCTCCAGGATATCGCCAACTTCAAAAGCTTCAAATCCTTTCACACCAATACAACAGTCCATACCGTTGCGAACTTCTTTTACGTCGTCTTTTTCATGTTTCAGAGATGAAATTTCACCGGTAAATACAGTGGTCCCTTTCCGGATTACATGCACTTTGTTGTTCCGGCGAATTTCACCTTCCCGGACCCGGCTGCCGGCAATTGCACCAAGTTTTGAAATCGTAAAGATGGCCAACACTTCCGCTCTACCTGTGAAAACTTCCTTAAACTCGGGGGCCAGCATCCCTTTCAAAGCTTTCTCAATATCTTCAAGCATCCGATAAATAATGTCATAAATGCGGATTGAGACGCCTTCGTTCTCAGCTTTTTTCCGGGCCAGCGGCTCAGCCTGCACGTTGAAACCGACCACAATCCCATGGGACGCGGCAGCCAGTGTAACATCATTTTCGTTAATATTTCCCGCTTCCGCATGAAGAATATTAACTTTTATCTCGCCCTCTTTGCTCAGGTCATTCAAAGAATTCACGATCGGCTCCAGTGATCCGTTCACATCAGTCTTGATGACCAGACATAATTCCTTGGTTTCTCCGGCTTTAAACTTGGCAAACAGTTCTTCCAACGTTGCTTTTTTGGTTGTCTGGTGCAGCGCAGCATCCGCTTTAGCCGCGCTGATCACAGCCCGCGCTTCTTTTTCAGTTGCATAAACCTGGAAGATATCACCCGCAGTCGGAACATCGGTCAGCCCCATGATCTGTGCAGGCGTTGAAGGACCTGCTTTTTGGATCTTTTTGCCATGGAAATCAAACATGGCCCGGATCTTCCCGTAGGAATTCCCCGCCAGCACCACGTCGCCCATCTTCAAGGTACCGTTCTGCACCAACAGCGTCGCCATGACGCCTTTCTTGACGTCCACAGAAGCTTCAATGACCGTACCGAACACATTGCCCTTCGGATTCGCCATGATTTTGGTTTCTTCCGCCGTCATGAGAATCGCTTCCATGAGATCATCGATCCCCTGCTTCTGCTTTGCCGAGACGGGCACAACCATCGTACTCCCGCCCCAGTCGTCCGCCATTAAACCTTGTTCGGCAAGTTGCTTTTTTACCAGTTCAGGGTTTGCATCCGATCGATCAATTTTGTTCAACGCCACGATAATCGGCACGCGCGCCGCCTTGGCGTGCGAAATCGCTTCCTTGGTCTGCGGCATCACGCCGTCATTGGCTGCCACCACCAAAATCACAATATCCGCCCCCTGCGCACCCCGCGCCCGCATCGCACTGAATGCGGCATGACCCGGCGTATCGAGGAACGTGATGGTTTTGCCTTTGCTTTCGATCTGATACGCACCGATATGCTGTGTGATCCCACCGGCTTCGCCGGCCTGAACATCCGTGTGCCGGATGGCATCCAACAGCGATGTTTTCCCGTGATCGACATGGCCCAGAATCGTCACCACCGGCGGACGCTGAATCAAAGCCTTGGAATCCTCCCGGTCAATGATTTGCCGCCAGAGCGGAACTTCGCCTGTCTCTTTTTCATCCTCAACAACGGCTTCCGATTCAGGCACGGCCTCAAAACCGATTTCGTTCGCCACAATCGCCGCTGTATCAAAGTCAATCATCTGATTGATATTGGCCATCACACCATTGGCCATCAAAACTTTAATCACCTGAATGCTGTTCGTCTGTAATAGCTTGGCTAAATCACGCACGGTCACTGCGTAAGGTATTTCAATCTTTTTCGAATTTTCGCCCATTCCTGCTCTCTTTCCGAAAACGAGGAAGGCTCCCCGCTAAGCTTCCGTTTCCGGCTCCTCAGGGAATTCTTCCATCCATTTTCTCATCTTCTCAATGTCTATACTGTTCAATTCGGTTCTCAGGCTTTTGGCTAACAGTCCGCGCGTGATTGCTTTTTCCCAACAACCCCGTGAATTATGTAAATAAGCCCCGCGTCCGGCGATTTTCCCGCTTGGATCCACCGTCAGGCCGTCTTCCGTATAAACCAGCCGCAGCAGGCTGAGGAACATGCTTCGGCCGTTTTCCTTTTGTTTTACTGCTACCAACCCCAATCTTCATCATCCCCGCGCTTATGCTTCCTTCGGACCAGCGTCATATCATTATCAGGGTCATATTCTACTTCAACATTTTTCTTCTTCTTTTTCTTTTTACCCTTCTTGTCGTCCGACCCGTCCCGTTCTTCGTCCTCAACCTCGTCGTCATGAACCATCACATCCGTCCGAATTGCATTAAACAGTTCGTCAAACGAAATTTCTTCGATTCCCTCCGGTTCTTCCGCAACTTCTTCGACAGGTTCTGTCTTAACCGGTATCTGTGTCAAATCAATGAAATCTTCAACGTCTGATAATTCTTCGGCCGGATTCATTTCTTCGGTTTCAACCTTCTCCGTTTCACCGGCAGTTTCGTCCATTTCCTGAATAGCTTCCGCAACATCAGCCGTTTCAGCTTCGGGTTCAGCGCTAACATCCGACAAGGAACCGATAAATTTCACCAGCGAGGCAATTTCATTCAGGGCTTTTGTGGAAATCCCCTGCAACTTGAATATTGCATCCGGATCTGTCTTCATCCGGTCATACAACGCACCAAAGGTGGACAAACCATTACTTTGCAGAATTGTAATCACATGCTTCGGCAGACCGCTCTCAGAAATGGCCTTCGCGTTCGCTTCGGTTGCCGATATCTTCTGTTCCGACAAAGTACGGATCACTTCCGGGACCAGGCTTTCATTAAAGCCGGCTACTTTGCGTTTTTCAACCCGATCCACAAAACGATTCAACGTTTCATTTTCGTCAGCGGAAAGATTTCGCCCTTCGCTTCGTTTCGCGAGAATTGTTCGAATGGCCTCAATGGACTGCTGTTCGCCCGCGAACAATTCTTTATAGGAAACAACCGTCGTATGGTCATCATTCTCTTCGATAAGATCCTTTTTGGCCTCGTAAATCCCGAGAATGTCGGCGGCGGCTTCCGTAACACTCTTGATATCAATCCGCCAGCCA
>CALCQT010000026.1 GCA_937894825.1 uncultured Anaerolineaceae bacterium | reverse complement strand
CGCCTGTATCGGCGCCTTTTTTGCCATTTCGGGCATGATTGACCTGGGAGGCCTGGCTTCGTATCTGGTTTATGTCCGCCAGACGGCGCTGCCGATTAACCAATTCTCACAGCAGATGAATTTCATTCTGGCAGCATTGTCCGGTGCTGAACGGTTCTTCGAAATTATGGCCGTACCGGCTGAAATTGATGAGGGGACAGTCACCTTGGTCAATGTGCGGCGGGATGGCGACGGAAATCTGCAAAAATCCGACACACGAACCGGAGAATGGGCCTGGCGCCGCCCGGCGGAAGATGGTTCCGAAACCTTGATCCCATTGCGTGGCGACGTTCGTTTTCAGGATGTTTGGTTTGGTTATCGCCCCGGACAGGAGACACTGCGCGATATCAGTCTGTACGCGAAGCCCGGTCAGAAAATTGCCTTGGTGGGTACCACCGGGGCGGGAAAAACGACCATCGCGAATCTGATCAACCGGTTCTATGATGTGGATTCCGGCAGCGTTATTTATGACGGCATTGATGTGCGTGAGATCCGTAAGGATGATCTGCGCCATTCGCTGGCGGTTGTCCTGCAGGAGACGCACCTGTTCACCGGAACGATTGCGGATAATATCCGTTTCGGAAATCCGGACGCTACGATGGAAGAAATTGAGGCCGCGGCAAAACTGGCGAACGCGGATTTCTTTATCCGCAGGCTGCCCGAGGGCTATGATACAATGCTATCCGGGGACGGAATGAACCTGAGCCAGGGGCAGCGGCAGTTGATCGCCATTGCGCGGGCCGCGGTTTCCAACCCGCCGGTTCTGATTTTGGACGAAGCGACCAGCTCGGTGGACTCTCATACGGAGAAGCTGATCGAAAAAGGTATGGATCATTTGATGGAAAACCGTACCGTGTTCGTGATTGCGCACCGGCTCTCGACTGTCCATAACGCGAAGGCGATTATTGTGCTGGAAAACGGCAAAATTTTAGAGCGCGGCAGCCATGATGATCTGATTGCACAGCAAGGCCGTTATTATCAGTTTTATACGGGACAATACGAGCTGGTGTAGAACCTGACAGGGATGATCGCCCCTACAAGACATCCGATCAATATAGTAATGTTCTTTTCTGAGGAAAATATATGGAAATATTAATCACCAATGATGATGGAATCTACGCTCCCGGCATCCGTGCACTGGTGGATGCGGCGCGCCCTTTGGGTACGGTGACGGTAATTGCACCGGACCGCAACTGGTCAGCCTGCGGACATCAGAAATCGCTGGGCCGGCCGCTGCGCGCGGATCCGGTTGCGCTATTTGACGGGATCGAGGCCTATGCGATTGACGGCGGCCCATCCGATTGTACCGCCATGGCCGGGCTTGGTTTTCTGAAAAAGAAGATCGATCTGGTGCTCAGCGGCATTAATCCAAGCGCGAATGTCAGCCGGGATACGACTTATTCGGGGACTGTCAACGCCGCACTGGAGGCGACGATCTGGGATATGAAAGGCATTGCCTTTTCAATTGATGCCGGGAGCGTGAAGCCGGATGCGGTTGACTTCTCTGCCGCCCAACAGGTCGTCCGGCATACCGTCGAAACTTTTCTGTCGAATGAACTTCCGCCTTTCACGGTACTGAATGTGAACATCCCCTATTTTCCCGGCGAAGCGATCAAAGGGTATAAAGTGACCCGCAGTGGTATGCGCGTCTATCGCAATGAATTGGATATCCGGATCGATCCTTTTGGACGCCCCTATCATTGGTTTGGCGGATTGCCGCCGACCGGCGACACGGAATCGGGAACGGATTGCGGTGAAATCTTCCGTGGATACGTCAGTATTACTCCGGTGCATTTAGATTTAACCGCCTATGAGACGATGGCGGCACTCGAAAAATGGAACTGGGATTGACCGGCAGAAGCGTGCGAAAAAAGGTGCCATTCCTTTTCCTGCTGGCGCTGCTGATCCTGGTGTCAGCCTGCGACGAAAAGGTGGTCGAGACGGCTACGCCGCTTCCAACCGCCCCGCTGCCGACGCGAATTGCGGCCACACTGCCGCCGAAACCGACCGCGGTCGGTTGTACGGATAGTTTTTATTTCTGGGGAGATGTAAATTTCCCGGATGGAACTGTGGTTGAGGCTGGGACCAATTTTATGAAGGCCTGGGAAGTGCAAAATTTTGGCACCTGTGACTGGGATGAGGGTTATCGGCTGCGTTTTGTCTCCGGTGTGCAGATGGGAGCGCCGGATTTTGTCTCATTGCCTTCAGTCGGTGTGGGAAGCAAAGGGAAAATTTCTGTTGAGTTCACGGCGCCGCTGGAGCCGGGTACCTACCGTTCTACCTGGAAGGCTTTTGGCAGCAATAACCGCTCTTTTGGTGAAACGCTCTATGTGGAGATCGTGGTTGAATAAACAAGAAAGATAGAAAAAACACCCCAGCTGGGGTGTTTTTTCTATCTTTCTATCTTTTGATCAGGCTTTTTCTTCCTGCATTTCGTTTCGCTTCCGCATAACGATTTCATTTTCCTCGTCAAGGCTGATCAGGACGGTATCGCCTTCGCTGAACTCACGCGCAAGGATGGCGTCCGCCAGCGGATCTTCCACCTTCTGCTGAATGATTCTGCGCAGCGGCCGCGCGCCCATTTCCGGATCAAACCCGTCCCGGGTCAGTTTTTCCAGCGCCCCTTCTGAGACCAGCAGCGCGATCTGCTGTTCACTGAGCCGTTCGTTGACTTTGCCAATCTCGATTTCGGTGATCTGCTGCATATCTTCCAGGTTGAGCATGCGGAAAACCACCACGCTGTCCAGCCGGTTGAGGAACTCAGGCTTGAAGGCCTTTTTCAACTGTTCCATCAGCTTCTTGCGCATCTCATCGTAGCTTTCCTTCTCCTCATTGGATTTGTCGACCGTCAGCGAAAATCCGAATGTGTTTTGCCGTTTGATCACGTCTGCGCCGATATTGGAAGTCATAACGATGATCGTATTGCGGAAATCCACCTTCTTCCCACGCGCGTCCGAGAGCTGCCCTTCTTCCATAATCTGCAGCAGCATATTATGGATTTCCGGATTGGCTTTGTCCAACTCGTCAAACACCACGATGGAGTATGGGCGGCGGCGGATGGCTTCCGTTAACTGCCCGGCGTCGTCATATCCGACGTATCCTGGAGGCGCTCCGGTCAGACGGCTGGCGGAGTGCCGTTCCATGAACTCAGACATATCCAATTGGATCAGCGCGTCTTCGCTGCCGAAGAGGAACTTCGCCAACACTTTGGTCAATTCGGTTTTGCCCACGCCGGTTGGCCCCAGGAAAAGGAAAGAGCCGATCGGGCGCTGCGGATCCTTCAAACCGGAGCGGGAGCGCCGGATCGCATGCGAGATGCTGTCGATGGCGTCCTTCTGACCGATAATCTGTTTCGCCAGTTCCGATTCCATTTTCAGCAGCCGTTCCGATTCTTTTTCGGCCATCTGCATGACCGGAACCCCGGTCCACATGGAAACCACCTCGGCAATATCCTCCGCCGAAACAATTGGAGCGGTTTCCCGGTCCCAGATCTGGTTCTGCTCCTCGATTTGCCGTTCTAATTCGGCTTCTTTTTCATGCAGCGCTGCGAGCCTTTCTTCCTGATTCTCCTCCGCCGCGGTTAATGATTGTTTGCGCGTTTCACGCAGTTTCGCCATCAATTCGTTTGAGGCGGAGGCTGCCGGGCTTTTGTACATACGGACCCGTGAGGAAGCCTCATCAATCAGGTCAATGGCTTTGTCAGGCAGGAATCGTTCGGAAACGTACCGCACGGACAGATTGACAGCCGCTTCAACCGCTTCGTCGGATATTGTCAGCTGATGATGATCCTCGTAGCGTGCGCGCAGACCGGACAGAATATTGATCGCTTCTTCTGATGTCGGTTCGTTGACGACAATCGGCTGGAAACGCCGCTCCAGCGCTGCGTCACTCTCGATGTTCTTGCGGTACTCATTCAATGTTGTGGCGCCCACCACCTGTACTTCACCGCGCGACAAGGCCGGTTTCAGGATGTTGGCTGCGTCCACGGTTGAGCCGGACGAACCTGCGCCGACCAGCATGTGGATCTCGTCAATGAACAGGATCGCCTTGGTCGTCTTCAGTTCTTCGATGACTCGTTTCATGCGGTCCTCAAACTGACCGCGGTACATCGTTCCCGCCACCATGCTGCCGACATCCAGCTGCAAAACACGTTTGTTCAGCAGCTGGGCCGGGACGTTTCCTTCCACGATGGCTTGTGCCAGTCCTTCCACGATGGCTGTCTTGCCCACGCCGGGTTCACCGATCAGGGCCGGGTTGTTTTTTGTGCGGCGCGCCAGAATCTGGATAACGCGCTCAATCTCATTTTTCCGGCCGAACAGCGGGTCCAACTTCCCGGCGGATGCCTTGGCGGTCAGATCTGTCGCCAGCTGATCGATCAGCGGAGAAGTGCTTTTTGAATCTTTCTCCGCTTTGGCTTTGCGCACCGGTTTTGCTGCTACGTTGCTCTGAGAAGCGCCCGCGACGGGCGGATTTTCACCCTCTTCCAGTACCCGGCGCAGTTGGCGGCGGATTTGTTCCGGGGTGATGCCGAGCCGTTTTAAGACAGTCACCGCTTTTGAATCGTCTGTGTCGATCAGGCTCAGTAATAAATGCTCGGTGCTGATATACATCTGTCCCATCTTGGTCCCTTCGACCACCGCCCGGCGCAGGATATCCTGCACTTCCGGGGAAAGCGGTGTTTCCGCGGCCAACTTTTCCGGTTTTTCAGGCGCGTCGTCAAGTTCCAGGACGGTTTCACGTACTCGCTCGGCGGTCAGGTCCAGATCTTTCAGGACCTTTCCTGCCGTGGAACCTTCGATGAGCAGCAAGCCAAGCAGAATGTGCTCGGGGTTGATCATCTCGGCATTATTTTTGTCAGCTTCTTGATGTGCCAGACTGAGTACACGCTTTGCTCTTTGTGTAAATCGATCTACTCCAGCCATAATTTTGTTACCTTTATCTTTCGTTCGTTTGCAACTGACATTCTTCCGCATCAGTAATTTGTAATCGACTGTTGCGCTGCGGATGTTTTGCCTGTGGCTCACGCGGCGCAAATTGTGTCAGGGGCTCGATTCCGGCGCAGCCCAGCACGCTGCCGGATGTCCGGAATCTATGTCGAAATCCCGGGAATATTTCCTTCTTTTCCAATCTCAAGTATACGGTATCCCGTCAAATATATCCGTTAGAAAAGTATTAATAATCAGAGGGACCGGGACTCTCCTCGTGGCATAAACTGATTTTAAGGAATACACTCCGGTTTCCGGTTCGAATGACGCTGCCGGGGGTGATTCCGGTACTAGAATAGCGACAAGCTGGAAGATAACGGGGTTAACCGGCGTGCTTTGCCTCACGAACGCACAGCGCGACCAGCACCACCGCGCTGATCGAAGTGATTGCCAGCCCGGCCAACAGCCCGTTTGTGTAGACCGGATCCGGGTGATTGCTCACCAGTTTGAGGCTCAG